>NZ_JBNOYB010000118.1:0-6228 GCF_050312375.1 Schaalia sp. | reverse complement strand
GCGTCGCGCGATCCGCGAGGGAGCGCGAAGCCGCGGCGCGGGCCGAGCTCCCGCGAGCCCAGGAGCGCCTCGACGGGGCCCGCGGCGCACTCAGTGCGGCTGAGGCCCTCAACGCCCTGATCGTCCGGCGCGCCGAGCTCGAGGCGAAGAAGGAGGCGCTTGAGAGCAGGACGGAGCGGGTCGACGCGGCGAGGGCGGCGCTCGCGCATTCGCGTTCAGCCGCCCCGATCATGCCCCTGCTCGATGCCGAGGAGAGGGCCCGCGAGCGCCATGCGAGTTCGGCCGCCGCTCTTGACGAGGCGATCGAAGCGACGCATCGCCTCGCCCCCGAGGTGCTTCTTCCCGAGGGCGCTCCCGATGCCCCATGGGCGGAGTCGGCGCGTCGGACGATACGGGAGTCATCCCTGCGAAGGACCGAGCGCCGCAGCGCGATCCGCGAGCTCCTCGGACTCGAAGCCGGGCTCGCCGCACGCCGCGATCAGGCGGATGAACTCGATGCGCTGATCGTGAAACGCGAAGAGGAGCGGAGCCGCATCGCCGAAGGACTCGAATCGATCCCCCTGGTGCTCGCTGAACTCGAGGCCCGGGAGCGCGCCCTTCGGCTCGAGCGCACGAGCCTTGAAGGCGCCCCCGAACGCCTCAAGAGCCTCGCCCCGCGCGTGCAGGCGGCGGAATCACTCCCCGGCCTGCTCGAGCGGGTAGAAGAATGCGCTGCGGGCAGCGCCGCCGCCCGCACCGCCTCCCGCGAGGCCGCGGCGCGCGCCCACGAGGCCCACGAGGCCTGGCTCCGGCAGACGGGCGCCGTGCTCGCCGCCGAGCTCGAAGACGGCGAGGCCTGCCCCGTCTGCGGTTCGACTGCGCATCCGGCGCCCGCGGCCCCCATCGACACGGCGCTGCTCACCAGAGCCGATCTCAAGGCCCTGGACCATGCGCGCGATGAGGCGGATGCCGCACTCGTCGAAGCGAATCGCCGCGAGGCCGAGGCGAGGAGCGAAGCCGCATCGGCCTCGGAACGCGCGGGAGCGCCGGCCGAGGAACTCGCGCGGCTCGCGGCGGACGCCGAGGCCGACTCCGCGCGTCTGAACGCGATCGATGAGCGTCTGAGCAGCATCGCCGAGGAGCTCGCATCCCGGCGCGACGCGGTCGAGAAGCTGCGCCCCGAGCTCTCAGCGGTGAGCGAGCTCCTCGTCGAAGAGCGCACGCGCCTTCAAGCGCTCCGCGAGGGCATCGACGAGGACGCCGCGAGGTGCGCCGCCGCTCACGAGGGATTCGACTCGCTCAGCGATCTCGACGAGGGGCTGTCGGGAGTGCTCGCTCAGCTCGAAGGCGCGAACGGGGCCATCGACGAATGGTCGCGCAGCGTCGAGGCGCGCGATACCGCGAGGGCTGATGCGGCCCGCGTTCTTGAGTCTTTGGGCCTCGCCGATTCCGAGGAGGGCCGGGCCGAGGCCAGGAGCAGGGTCCTCGATCCCGCACGCCTCACCGAGCTCGAAGCGCTGATCTCGGACTTCGAGGCCGAATCCGCTGCGGTCCGCGAAGCCCTCGCCTCCGAGCCGCTGCAAGGCATCCGCGAGGCGGAGCCCGTGGACACGGCGCCCCTTCAAGCGGCGCTCGCCGAGGCGCGCGGCCTGCAGGAACGGGTGAGCATCGAGTTCGGCAAGCTCTCGGAGGCCGCCGATTCCGCTCAGCGCGCCCTGGACGAGTTCCTGGCCGCGCGCGCCGGCCTCGAGGCCGCGCGCGCCGAGGCCGGCCCCATCCGGCGTCTCGCGGGCATCGCGGACGCCTCCTCCAAGGAGAATCTCATGGCGACGCCGCTCGCCTCCTGGGTCCTCATCTCCCGCCTCGAAGAGGTTCTCGCGGCGGCGAATCCGCGCCTCCTCGCGATCTCCGCGGGGCGCTACGAATTGATCGGCGCTCCGGACGACGGCACGAGTTCGAGGCGCCTGGGATTGGGGCTCAAGATCCTCGACCACGAGACGGAGGAGGAGCGCGCGACGCGGACCCTGTCGGGCGGTGAGACCTTCTACACCTCGCTCGCGCTCGCCCTCGGCCTCGCGGACGTCGTCGCGTCCCAAGCGGGCGGCATCGAACTGCGGACGATGTTCATCGACGAGGGATTCGGCTCCCTCGATTCGGCGACGCTCGACCTCGTCATGGCCCAGTTGCACGCCCTGCGCGATTCCGGGCGCACGGTCGGCGTGATCAGCCACGTCGATGAGATGGCCCGTCAGATCCCCGACCAGATCCGCGTCTTCCGGAAGGGGGAGCGCGGATCGACGCTCGCCCTGCGGGTGTGAGGGCGCCGGCCGGATCGGGAACGGACCCGCTCAGGAGAAGGGCTGATCAGGAGGGGGAGCGGTCAGAAGAGGATCCGCTCAGGAGAGGGACCGGGCGATGAAGCGAGCCATCGATTCACGCTCGGAGACGTCGTACCAACCGAGGGAGAACTCCCAAAGATCGGCGACGGCGGCGTCCGCCTCATCCTGCTCCTCGGCGTCGAGGACTCGTCGTACGGCAGGCGCAGCCTCAGGATCATCGGAGAGGATCGCGGCGACCGCATCCCAGACGATCGCGAAGTCGCCGGCCTCCACGACCCCCTCCCCCTTCGGCTGCGGCGCGTCGACGTCCTGGGCGACCACCATGCGCAGCGGCCTCTCGCCCTCCTCTTCACGCATGAGCGAGAGCGCGAGAAGGGCCGCCTCGGTCTGGGCATCGTCCTCGAGGACCTCCACGCCCTCACGATCGCAGTCAGCCGGCGCAACGACGGTGAAGCCGCTGCGCGGACGGGGGGAGTCGTCGAGGAGTTCAGAAGGGAGGAGCGGAAGGTAGACGCGCATGCCCCTAGTGTTTCACACGTCGGCCACGACGTGTTCCCCGCGGAGCACGCGCCCCCGCCCCTCCGAGGCTTCGCGCCGCATCGGACAGCGCCTGCGCCGCGGGGGACTTCGGAGAGGCCGCGACAACGCTGCGCCCTTTGAGGAGCCCCTTCGCGACCATTGCGTCCTCGGGGATCAGGTGCGCGCTGCGCCCCGGGATGATCGCCTGCAGCGCCGCCCCGATCGCGCCGGAGGGCCTGGGACCCGTCGCCGCAGAGTCGACCCTGTTGATCACGATGCGCGGCTGCGCCGAGGCGCCCAGCTGCCCGAACCACGCGAGAGCGTGCGCGAGACGCGAGATCCCGAGGACGTCCGCCCTCGCCACGCAGAGGATCTCGTCGGCCCGCCGAAGGATCGCGGCGGTCGTGTCGTCCCGGTCGCCGATCTGCCGGGTCTCATCGGCCACTTCGTCGAGGCTCACCGCCGCGAGATCGACGACCACCCAGGGGCTCATGCGCGCGGCCGCCGTGACGATCGCGTCGAGGGCTGCGGGCCCGACCTCCCTCCACCTGTGAGGGGTGGTCAATCCGGTGAGTATCGAAAGATGATCCGTATAGGGGATCAGCGCGCCCTCGAGGCCGAGGCCGTCGAGGGCCCCGCGCAGGGCGGCGCGGGAAAGCGCGGCGATGCCGGAGGAATCGACGGGGATCCCGGCCATGTGCGCGAGGGAGGGATTCCTCAGATCGCCGTCGATGAGGATCGTCGGAGAGTCTTCGGCGAGCGCGTGAGCGATTCCGAGGGCGAGCGTTGAGCGCCCCGGCGCGCCCGAGGTTCCCCATACGGCCACGATCCTCCCCTGCGGCCCTTCCGTCCCGGTCTTGTCCGAAGGCGGGGCATCAGGGCCGAGTCCGGCGTCAGAGCCGAGGTCGCGCGCCGGGCATGCGGCTTCTTCGAAGGGGTCGGGCGGCATGGAATCACTCGTCACCAGGCCGATCCCACCGCGAATGCGGGCCTCCAGCGCCTCGACGATCCCTTCGGCGTCGTCCTTTAGCGCGAGCGCGTCGGCTCCCAGGCTGCGCGCCTGCGCCCGAGTCGACGCATCGACGAGCAGGACGACACCGGCTCCGCCGATGCGGAGCTCTTCGATCACGAGGGCGTCGAGGTCGGGCTCGGCCGCGCGAAGAACGACGAGGTCGGCGATTCCGGCCCGTACTGCCGCTCGGACTTCGGGAAGGTCCGCGCATCTGCGCACCACCTTCAGATCGGCCCGCGCGTCGACGGCTTGAACGATGCGGCCCTCGTCCTCGGGATCGGCGAGGAGGGCCACTAAGTGCCGCGGGCTCATGCCGGACCGATCGGCACGGCTGCGAGGACTCCCCGACCGCTCATGGCGTCGAGCACATTCGGCAGATCCGAGGATCCGACGAGGACTTCGATCCTCGAAGCGCTCCTCGTCAATGCCGAGTCGGACTCGAGGATCTTCACGAGTGTGACGGAGGCGGCGATCCTGACGGATCCGGGGCGCCCCTCCTCGTGACGCTCATCGGCCGGCAGGGACCACAGCTCGAGCGCATCCCCGGGTGAGGCGCTCGAGGGCAGGCCCTCGGCGACCGCGATGACAAGTCTGCGCGTGCGCGAATCCGCTTCCGTGGTGACCGCCGATTCCGCGAGGAGCTCCTGAGCCCCCATCGAGTGCGCGGCGAGGGCGCCGTCGGGCAAGGCGCCCTCGAGGACGTAGGCGCTCGATTCGGTCCGGGCGTCGACGATCTCGATGTTCGTTTCGTCGAGCCTCTCGCCGATCGCGATCGCCCTCGTCGTCCGGTACACGGCCTCGCCGGCGCGCGCATCGGCGACGAGCCATGCGCAGGCGAGAACGGACAGGGCGATCAGTGCAATGCCGCCGAGGAATCGCGGGTCGCGCCACAGTCGGCGCGGTGCGGATACGCGCAGAACGCTTCTTCGAGTTCTCACGGGGTCAATATTGATCGAAATGCGCGCCTCGCGCCGACATTCCACAACGTGAATTCCCGGTAGGCTCGATCGGGGCGAACGCGCACCATCCACACCCAACGCGCCCATACGGCGCGGACTTCGACGAAGTGGGATAATCGGGTCATGAGCCCTCGATTCCTCACCCTGGCCGATGTCGCCGAGACGCTGAACCTCACGATGTCGGCGACCCGTTCGCTCGTCTCCTCGGGGGAGCTGCCCGCGATTCAGGTGGGCGGCAAGAAGGTGTGGCGCGTCGAGGAGTCCGCTCTCGAGAAGTACATCGAGGACCAGTACGCCGCGACGCGCTCACGGATCGAGGAGAACCTCTCGGTCTGAGCGACGGGCCCGTCTCGCGGGCTCACATGTCGATGTAGCTCCTCACCCCCGCGGTCCGCACGTACCTGATCCCGCTGTGGGCGAGGCCGAAGCGGCCGCCCGGACTCCGATCGCGCGAGTCGATGACGGTCTCGGGGGCATTGGCCTCCATGTCGAAGTGATCGGCGAAGACGCCCAGGATCACTCCCGCGTGGCGTCCGGCGTCGTGGTCGACGACGACCGGCATCCTCTCGTTCGCGAGCGCGCGCAGGACGGAGGAGATCGCGATGCCCGCGGTCGCGCGCGAGCAGTCCGCGCTCATCCCGAGGGGGCTCGCCGCGACGATCGCGCTCAGGGGGATCAGCGCGTCCCCGAGATCGTCGCGAAGGAGGATCCAGCCCTTCCGCGCGCGCACGAGCAGGCCTTCGAGGGGTTCGCCTCCGCGCACGATGACGCGCAGGGCCTCGCCTTCGCGCGCGGCGATCCGATCGGCGAGGGCGAGGGCGACGCGCTCGGCTTGCGCGAGTTCATCGACCAGGGCATCGGCATCGGCGCGCCGTCGCGCGTCGAACTCGGATTCGAGGGAGCGCAGGAAGAGGTCGAGGTCCACGGGTACAGAGTGCCATTGAGAAGACCTTCCGGGCGGCTATTGACAGTCGATGAATCCCGATTCACACTAAGTGACACGAACCGATTCGTTCCGATACGTTAACGCAGCAAAAGAGGCGATATGATGCTGACTGATCGATCTCGCGATCTGAGGATCGCCGCCGCGACCGCGGTGCTCGGGGGCGCCGGAGCCGCAGTCCTCCTCCTCGGGGCGCACTGGGCCCGGCCCCTGATCTCCTATGCCCGCCCCGAGCTCGCCCTCGCGTTCCTCCTGGCGCTCGTCGGAGCGGTCGTCCTGGCCTGGAATGCGCTGTGGGCGATCGCGGCCCTGCTGTCCCAGGCGCATGCGCTTCCCGAGCGCGCCCGAAGGGGCCTCCTGAGGGCGGCGAGGGCATGCGGAACCGGACGGGCCCGAAGGATCATCTCCCGCTCCCTCGCCTCTTCAGCGATCGGGGCGAGCGCCCTCGGCCTGGGGATGGGCGCAGCTGGCGCAGAT
>NZ_JBNOYB010000117.1:0-22398 GCF_050312375.1 Schaalia sp. | reverse complement strand
GTCTGCGACGGATCAGTCGGATCCTCATGCGACCCCTCCTGCGGCTTCGTCGGCTGACCATCAGGCCCCGGCTCAACGAGCTTATCCACCGACACGGCCCGCTCGAACACCACATAGGACGCACCCGGCTCAAGACCGGTGGTCGTACCGAGGTCGACGACCCAGGTGCCGACGCCGGAGGCGTCGGCCGTCTTCACGACCCTGGTTGTGAGGATCGGGTCGCCCACGGCCTGGCCGTTCTCGACCTTCATGAGCTTCGCGGTCACCGTGTACTCCTTGCCCCCGAAGAGGTTCGAGTACGCGATCGTATCCGTCACGGTGATGCCCTGCCCCTTATCCGAGGCCTTCGCCGCGCCGGCAGCCGAAGCGGAAGCACCATTCGCAGCAGCCGTCGTTGCGAGCTTCGGCTGGTCGTTCGGGCCGGGTGTGTTCGGCCCCGGTTCAACCGTCACCGTCTGCGACGGATCGCTCGGGTCCTCGTGGGTCCCGGTCTGCGGCGAATCCGCAGTGTCGTCACCGTCGGTGTCGATGAGCGGGTCGACCGACACGGCCTTCTCGAACACGACGTAGGACGCGCCCGGTTCAAGACCTGTGGTTGCACCGAGGTCGATGGCCCATTCACCGGTACCGGAGACGGCAGCCGTCTTCACGACCGTGGTCGCGAGGATCGGGTCGCCCACGGCCCGGCCGTTCTCGACCTTCATGAGCTTCGCGGTCACCGTGTACGCCTTGCCCCCGAAGAGGTTCGAGTACGCGATCGTATCCGTCACGGCAACACCCTGAGCGGCATCAGCGGCAGCGACCGAGGCCGCCCCGGCAGCCGAAGCGGAAGCACCGTTCGCAGCAGCCGTCGTCTTCAGACTCGGCTCGTCGCCTTCACCCGGGGTGATCGGAGTATCCGGGCCCGGTTCGACCGTCACGGTCTGCGAAGGATCGGTCGGGTCGTTGTGGTTGACGACCTGCGGCTCGTCGTTCTCCCCGTCGCCGTCAGCGTCGACGAGCTTCGCCGACGAGACCGCCTTTTCGAGGATCACGTAGGACTTGCCGGGCTCGAGCCCCTGAACCTTGCCGAAGTCGAGGCTCCAGGTGCCTTCACCCGTCGCGGACGAGGTGCGCGAGACGGTCGCTTCAGCGACAGTCTTGACGACCTGACCGTTCGCGACCTCGACGAGAGTGCCGGTCACGGTGTACTTCTCGTCGGCCTGCAGGTTCTTGTAGGTGATCGTGTCGACGACCTGGACGCCCGCGGCGGCCTGCTCAGCCGTTACGACCGTCGCGCCTTCGGCGGACGCCGGTGCGCCCTCGGCGGCGACCGTGGTCGCCATCTGGGGTGCGCTCGGGCTGAGCTCCTCGACGGTCACGGTCTGCGACTTGTCCTTCGGATCCTCATGGGTGGCGTTCTGCGGGGCATCGCCGGCGCCGTCTTCGTTCGTGTCGACGAGCATGTTCACGGACTCCGCCGTTTCGAAAACGACGTAGGATTTGCCGGGCTTGAGGCCGGTCACGTTACCGAAATCGAGTTCCCAGTTGCCCGCACCGGTATCGGATGCCGGGAGCTTCGCGGTCTTCACCGCGAGGGGCTTCGCATCCGGAGCGACCTCGCCTTCGACGACCTCGAAGAGCCTGCCGGTGACGATGTAGTCCTCGCCGGCGACCAGGTTCTTGTAGGCGATCGTGTCGACGACCTGGACGCCCGGCATCGCATCATTCGCGGTGACGCGTGCGGGAGCATCCTGCTCCGCAGTCGAAGCACCGGCCTTGACGGTGGTGCGGAGCTGCGGCGACTTGTCGTCGCCGTCAACCGGACCCGGGTAGACATCGTCGGTGACGATCACCTTGGTGCCGTCTTCGGAGACCTCGACGTTCCCATTCGTTTCGACGTCCGCAACCTCGACTGTGCCGTCCGCCTTGACCGTGAAGTTGAAGTCCGTGACGACCTCGTAACCGCTCGGGGCGGCTTCTTCATGGAAGGTGTACGTGCCCGGCTCGAGCTGGAGATCCTTCGGCTTGTCGCCCGAAGTCCACTTGGAGATCTCCTCATCGCCCTTCTTGATCAGGATCTCGGCGCCGGCGATCTCCGTTCCGCCGAGGTTGACCTTCGAGAAGCTGACGTTGCCCTTGTCCACGGTCGTGGTGAAGGTCTGGGAGTTGTCGCTCGGGTCCTCGTGCTTGACGACGTGCGGGACGAGGTCGCCGTCCTTGTTGTAGACGAGCTTCAGCTTCGAGGTCGCCTTCTCGTAGACCACGTAGGCCTTGCCCGGCTGAACCGCAACATTGCCGAAATCGAGGTCCCAGGTGCCCGCACCGGACTTGTCCGCCGTGACAGTAGCTGTCTTCGTGGCGATCGGCTTGTCGGTGTCGACGCTCTTCTTGCCGTCGGCGCCGATCGTCACCTCGTAGAGCCTGCCCTCGAGCTCGTACTCCATGCCGGTCAGCACGAGACCGCCGACCGTCGGGAACCTCAGGTCCTTGTACTCGACCGAGTCGACGACCGCCACCGAGGTCGCGCCTTTCTCGAGGATGACGGAAGCGGGATTGTCCGCCGTGCCCGAGACCTTGTTCGCCTTGACCGTCGTCTTCAGCTCGCCGTTGTTCTCGACGGGCGTGTTGACGACCTTGACCCGGGTCAGATCACCGGTCACGGTCTTGTCGACCGCCTGCGGGAGCTGGACACCCTGGTCGTTCACCGTGAATTCGTAAAGGACGCCGTCAGCGCTTGCCGACGCGGGCTTCGCGAAACCTGCGGGCGCGATCTTCTCGATCAAGCGGTAGCTGCCATTGGTGAGGCCGAGCTGCACCTGATCGGGAGTCGTGGTGGTGTCCCATTCGTGGACCTTCACCCATTCCTCGCCCTGCTTCATCTCGATGACGAGTCGAGCGCCGGCGAGCAGGTTGCCCTGATCGTCGTACTTGTCGAAGCTCACCTTGTGCTGGTCGCCGGTGACTTCGATCATGACGCTCTGCGCGGACGATTCCGGATCAGTGTGTACCGCCACGGGCGTCGCGCCCTCATTGACAGACACGGTGGTGCCGTCGGCCCCATAGCTGACGTCCGACTCGCGGTAGATCCGCTCGTACACGGTGAAGGAGGTCGTGGCATTCACATCCACTTGAGCCTTCGCAACCGGGACATGGATGGTCGCCGAGCCGTTCGGCTTATCCGGATCCACCGTGAACACGACGAATGCGTTGCCGGGAGCGGTTTCGCCACCGGCGTTGTTCTTCACGAAGGACGCGACCGCCACATAGTTGTCCGGCTCGAGGCCCATGTAGTCGATGCGGTCATTGATGGTCAGGGTGTCAGGAGCCTTGGCGAGTTCCGAAGCGGTGTAGTAGTAGCGCTTCGAGTCGGTCTCGCCCTGCTCCCACACGGCGGAGGTCTTCGCAGTGGGCTCGTTGGCGTTGTGCACCGTCACCAAGGATCCGGTGGCGGACACGCTCCCCTGCGCGGGAAGACCGCTGATCGTGCCGTCCGCGTTCACCGTGAACTCGACCGGACCCGCGCCGATGTATCCGGCGGGGGCCTTCGTCTCGGTCAAACGGTATTTGCCGGGCACGACCTCGAAGGTGGTCGCTCCGTTGTCCTTCGACTGGAAGGTCTGCTTGAAGTCGCTTGAAAGACCCTCGAGGGTGAACTCGACGCCGCCGATATTGCGCTTGGAGAACTCGCCCTGTCGAGTCACGAAGCCGGTCTTCTCGATGCTCAGCGGGAACTTCCCGACTTCAGGCTTGCCGTCGAAGAGGACGATGGTGTCGGCCTGCCACTTGTGCCCCTCGATGACATTCGGATCCCACTGGTACTTATCCCAGTTGACCGCCGACTTGGGGACAATGCGAGCCGTCGTCGCGGGAGTCCCCTGGTCGAGGACGACATTGCCGTTGGCGTCCCACACGAAGGACACCGGGTCCACGGGGAGGAAGCCCTTCGGAGCCTGGTTCTCCGCGATCGTGAAGTGATGGGTCTCCCAGATCTCGAGAGGCTGCGCCATCGTGGTCGTATTGAAGACCACCGGTCGCTCCTCGAAGACCACGGGCCCGATCTCGGTCTTCAACGCGAGTTCGGCGTCGGCGAGGCCGTCACGGTTCTTCTCGACGAGGGCCGCGAGTTCAGAATCGGAAAGATTGCCATACTGGGACGCGTCGAGCTTGAGGATGCGGACGAAGTTCGACTTCTCAGAAACGCGCATGGTGACGGCGTTCTGCTTGCCGAAGCGCCAGAAGCCGCCCACCACATCATAGGTGCGCATGTCGACGATCTTGGAACCGTCGGACGGGATCGCAGATGCCCGCTCACCGCGCGCGACCTTGTAGATGAGGTCCTTGTCGATTCCGCCGTCCTCACCCCACGGGCCGCCCTTCGGCCACCAGGAGTTATCGGTGAAATGCCAGATGGCCTGCTGAATCGCAAGGTACCAGTGCAGATCGCCTTCATCATTGTCGCCGTACCAGTCCGGATTGTTCGCACGCCAGCCGTACGGGTCCTCGTGGAAGACGTAAAGGAGCTCACGCACCGCGAGGTACGTCTGAGCGGAATCCAGCGGACGTGAAACCAGGAAGGTCGACAGCAGCTTCGTGAAGGAATCCTGCGTGTTGCCCGTGTAGTAGTACCGGTTCTTGCCGCTCTGGTCACTGGGGTCGTACTGCGGGAACGAACGGCCGTGGTTCATGCAGAAGGCCCAGTCCTCAACGACCTTGTTGTCGGAGTTCCAGATCGTCAGCATCCGATCCGGGCCTGAAATGTAATACGCCTCGTCAGTTGAAGTTTCAACACGAGACGTATTCGGGAATCTGATCGGTTCGCCCGCCGCTGCAGCGCGCATCGCGCCGCCTGCTAGAGCTGCAACAGCAACGATCGCAACCGCCGCGAAGACCGCGACGAGATTGCGCGTTCGCGTTCGCATTTGCGTGAATATCACTAATCCTCCATGTGATGTTGAGGCAGAATGCTTCGAAAAGGTACCCGCTAACCTACCATCCCGACACCGCCCCACCACAGTCCTTCGAATGAAGCAGATCCCACATTCTTCAAAGTTGACATCACTGCGGGACGAGGACGGGAAGCATGCCCCTCTCATCCGGGGCGCCCGCGATTCCGCTGGGAAGCAATCCCCCGGGCGCATGCGTGCGAGGAAGGAGCGTCACGCGCCCCCTCTGAGGAGGATGCGCCGAGACCGAGCCTCCAGCGCCGCCCCTTAACGTTTCTCCATTCGAGGCGAACCGCCCTCGTCACCCGCGCACTCGCGCGAGGGGAAGCCGGCCGCCCGAGCCGTTCTCAGGCCCGAAGCGCTCCCAGGAGTTTGGCGAGCACGGGTCTGATCGGCGCATCGTAGGTACCGAGGTACTCCTCGACATCGCCGTTGAAATGCCGCTTGAACTTCAGCACGCCGCCGGCATCGCCCTCAGGCGAGAAGTCCTTCGCGATCCCCCAGAAGTTGTACCACTTCACCTTGTTCTCAACCGACCACTCGAGCATTCGGCGATGGATCAGGTAGATCCCGTACAGGGAATTGAACTCCGCGAAAGCGCCGGAGGTGAGGAACACGAGTTCATTCGGAGTATGGATGAACATGCTCGCAGCCAGCACCACTTCATCGCCGTGCTCGGCGCGAATCTGCTCGGCATCGGCGAGCCTGCGTTGAGCGGCCTCGAGCTGGCTCGTCAGCTGATCGAGTTGATTCTTCTGCTTCTTGCCCGGTTCGCGCCCTTCCTCGTGCGCCCGCGCGAGAGTTTCAAGAAGGGCGTTCCGCTTGCGCTCGACCTGAGAAATCTCATCGCGGACGATCCGGAGGTACTTGTCGGTATCGAGGCGGGCAACGGGGAAGAAGACCTCCCCCTCCCCCAGTTCCTCGCCGAAGGTCCGGTAGTACCGGGCCGTCGCGTCGGAGGCGATATACGAATCCATCGTCGTGCGTTGCGCGGTTGCGGCCAGGACGCTCTGCAGGATGTCCGTTCGCGAGGGCGGAACGAATTCCACGCTCACCGCGTTCTTCCCCCATTTCGCGAAGGCGCGACGCGCCTGCTGGGTCGTGCTCGAGACGACCTCCTCGAAGCTCATCCCCTCGATGTCCTTGGTGAAGGTGAAGTGCGCCTGAATCGCGGGATCCTCTTCGGGTTCGCGCTCCACGCGGCGCGCCCCGAGTTCATGAAGGAGCGCCTCCGTCTCCTCCCCCTGGGCCGTCCGCTCCACGACATCCACATCGGAGTACTTCCGGCGGAAGACCGGGGGAACGAGCTCGGCGGCGATCACGCGCGGCTTCGCGCGCAGGTGCGCGAGGAGGCCCTCGTAAAAGGCCTTTTGCACGTCGACCGAGCGAAGGCCGCTCGCCTCGATCAGCGATTCATTCAAGGTCGGCCCGAAGAAGAGATGGGCGACGGAGAAGAAGCGCTTCCAGGGCGAGAAAGTCACGACACCCGCGGCGAGGAGTTCGCGGCGACCGTCGAGCATCCGCTTGACGCCGACGATCTCGACCTCGATGCCGCCGCGCCTCTTCGTCCGGGCGTATGCGGGGAGCTGGAGGAAATTCATCCGCGGCACGGCCCGCGAGAAGAGCTCGAGCTCAGATTCTTCGATCGTCACGAATTCCACGTTCTGCCCCACGTCGACCTACCCGTCCTCACTCGTCCCCACAGATCCTCGCTCTTCCCATTCGCAGTCATTTGCGCGAATCGCGATCAGTCGCGCCTTCGAAGAGCGGAACGACTTCTTCCCATCAGGCGGAAATCCCTCCGCGCCGGCCTCGCAAGGGCCGCGGACCCGATGGCGCCAGTGTATCGCACGGGCTCGCGCGCCCTCCCTGCGAACGCGTGCGCACAAGGAGGCGGTGCCCGATGCTTTCGCATCGGACACCGCCTCCCCCGCGTCGCCGTTTCTTCAACTCCGCAAGATCGAGCGGGGCGGAACGGGGATCGCCGATCGATCTCGCACGAGGAGTCAGGCGCGCACGGCCGAGACGTCGAGGGTGATGACGACCTTCTCCGAGACGAGGACGCCGCCGGTCTCGAGCACGGCGTTGAAGTTCACGCCGAAGTCGGTGCGGTTGATCTCGAATGCGCCTTCGAAGCCGAGGCGCTCGTTGCCCATGTGGTCCTTGGCGGGGCCCTCCCAGTCGAGCTCGACCGTGAAGGTCTTCGAGACGCCCTTGATGGTGAGATCGCCGGTGACGGTGACCTCATCGCCCTCGACCTCGACCGCGGTCGAAGTGAAGGAGAGCTCGGGGTAGGTGTCGGCCTCGAGGAAGTCGCCGGTGCGGAGATGGCTGTCGCGCTGGGCGTTGCCGGTGTCGATGGAAGCGGCCTGGGCGGTCGCGGAGACGGAGGAGTTGCTCGGGTTCTCGCCGTCGATGACGATCTCGCCGGCGATGTCGGCGAACTTGCCGCGAACCTTGGTGACCATCGCGTGCCGAGCGGTGAAGTTGAAGGAGGAGTGGGCGGGGTCGATCACCCAGGTGCCGGAGAGGGCGGGGAAGTCGGTCATGAGGGTTCCTTTGTTCGTTGTCGATTGTTCATCGCGGTGCAGTAGCGTTCCTGCCTGACCACTAGATTAGTTGAATTCTCAACTACTTGCAAATGGTGGATGTGACACGGTCCCGGAGCCCGCACGGGCTCCGGGACCGTTCAGCGCACAACCTGCCGCGCCTTCAGCGCTCGACGTCCCGCCCTCGGTAGTCGAAGCGCTCGACGTCGACCCTGCCGGACCGGGCGTAAGCCCCGATCACGCGACCCGCGAAGGACTCCGTGAAGTCACTCGAGAGGAATGCGCCGTCGACCGCCCCGATCGTCACCCACTCCCCGCCCTCGCGGATCTGTGCGAAGAGGCGATCGCATGAGGCGCCGATGACGGCCTTGCCCGCTTGCGGAGCTTCGGCGCCGATGCGCAGCGCGACGGATGAGGCCTCGCCGACGAGGGCGCGGCTCCACGACTGGGTGAGACCGCGGATCGTCATGGTCGCGGTCGCGACCCCGCTTGCGACCTCGATCTCAAGACGCGCACCCTCCTCGTAGCGCAGGCAGATGCCGCCCACACCCTCGGAGAGGTCGAGGGCGGCGGTGAAGACCATCTCCTCGGTGCGTACGCGCATGCCGAGGAAGCGCGGGTGCGCATCCTCCATGCCGACGCCAACGCCCTCGATCCGGGCGAAGCCCGGCCTCGCCTCGAGATCGACGATCTCCCAGGGGAAGGCCCGCACGGAGATGAGCTCGCCGTCGAATCCGCGGAGCGAGGAGGGGGCCTCGCTCGGGAAGGTGATCGCAAGATCCTCGGCCGGACGGCGCTCGCCGAGCCTCACCGGCTCGACATGCGGCCAGCCATCGACCCAGGTCACCGGGGTGAAGAAGGTCTCCCGACCGATCGGGGCGAAGGCCCGGGTCATCGAGCGCGGGCGCGTGCCGAGGAGGACCATCCCCCACGACCCATCACTGAGCTGGACCAAGTCGCCATGCCCGGAGTTCTGGACGGGGCGATCCGTGCCCCTCGCCGTCACGAGAGGGTTGTGCGGAGCGCCCGTGAAGGGCCCGTCGGGGCGAGGTCCGCGCGCGATCGACACGGAGTGCCCGCGCTCGGTCCCGCCCTCGGCGATCATGAGATACCAGTAATCGCCGATCTTGTAGAGGTGTGGCGCCTCGGGGAACATGCCGCCCGTACCCGACCACAGGCGCTTCTGCTCCGTGAGCGCCTTGCCCGTCGCCGGATCGAACTCGACCTGGGTGATGCCCTGGTGGACCAGAGTGTTCGTCTCCTCATCGAGGAGGAAGCCGGACATCGTGACGTAACAGGCGCCTTCCTCGTCCCAGGCGATGTCGGGATCGATGCCGAGCACGTCCATGACGATGCCGTCCGACCAGGGGCCCGCCGGATCTTCGGCCGTGAAGAGGACGTTCCCGCGCCCCGTCCCCATCATGTCGGGGACGACGAGGTAGAAGAGGCCGTCATGATGGCGGATCGTCGGCGCCCAGACGCCTCCGCCGGTCGGCACGCCCTTCACGCCGGACTGGCCGTCGCGGACGATGACATGAGCGAGGAGTTCGAAGTGCTCCATGTCCCTCGAGCGGTAGATCGGGATGCCCGGCAGGTACTCGAAGGTCGAGCTCACGAGGTAGTAGTACTCGCCGACGCGGCAGATGCTCGGGTCGGGGTGGAATCCGGAGATCAGGGGGTTCATATCGGGCTCCTTCGTCGTCATCGTCGTCATCGCCGGACGGGCCGCGGTCGCGCTCGGCATCATGGCGTCGATCTGACGAGCGGCGCCTCCGAGGCGAACACACTTATTAACCAGTCGGTAATTAAGTGGATGAAACGAGAGTAGGCAGACGGGAACGGGCTGTCACGAGGTTCTCGCCGACGGGAATCCGGCCCGCGAAAGGAGCGCCAGAAGCGACGCGGCAAGCCGGATACGCGAATCGGACTCACGGCCGCGCCCGGAAACGAAGAACCGCGGACCCATCGGATCCGCGGTTCGCTTGTGGAGCTAAGGGGATTCGAACCCCTGACCTCTTCCATGCCATGGAAGCGCGCTACCAACTGCGCCATAGCCCCGTCTTCATTTATCGTCCCCGTTGCGGCGACCCGTTAAGTATAGCGGGCGCAATGCCGATTCGTAAAATCGAAGGTCTGTGCTGGTCACCACACATTCGATTCGGCGCGCCTCAGCGCCCCGAGTCCGACGACACACCCGCTCACGCTCCGAGCACGTCCTCGCGATAGCCGACATTGTGCGAGGTCAAACGCCATGCCGGAGCCCCGGACGCGCCCGAGCCTCCCCCGCCCACACAGGCCAGCTCCGACCAATGGCAGTTGTCCAGGCCCCGCAGAGCATCGAAGCTCAGAGGATTCAAGCCCATGAAGGTGACGAGCCCGCGCGAGATCGCCGCACCGTGCGACACGACGACGAGCGTCGACCCCTCGGGCGCAGACGCGGCCGCATCGAGCGCCGCATCCATGATCCTGCGCCCGACGCGATCCGAGGCCTCCACCCCGGCGGCCTCGCACTCCCCCGTCGCACGCCATTGGGCGACCTCGCCCTCGTGGCGCGCGATCGCCTCGTCCACCGTGAGTCCCTCGAAAAGGCCGTAGCAGCGCTCGATGAGGCGCTCATCGACCTTCGGCTCACCCGCCTTCACGCTCTCGGCGCCGAAAGCGGCGGCGAGGATCCGAGCGGTCTCATGCGCCCTCGATAACGGGGAGCAGATGATCCGCGCGACGCCCGAGACGGCGGCACCGACATTCATGCCCACCTGCGCGCTCGGCGACGCGATGCGCCTGGCCAGCACCTCGCCCGCCCTGCGCGCCTGCTCGCGCCCGTGATCATTCAGGGGATGATCGATGATCCCCTGAAAACGGCGCTGCACATTGAAATCCGTCTGCCCGTGCCGGACGAAGACGATCTTCGAGGCGCCGCGCGCCCCCGCGAAGGCGCCGCTCATGCGCCGAGCCTCTCACGCACCGGATCGCTCAACGCAGGATCCTCCAGAGGCACGATCACCCCGTCCGACCAGAGGTTCTCCAAACGGTAGAAATCGCGCTCCTCATCGAGGAGCACATGGACGACGAGTTCCCCGTAATCGAGCAGAATCCAGCGGTTGCCTGTGCGCCCCTCGATATGATCCGGCTCGACGCCGAGCTCATCGGCCACCCGGTCGAGGATCTCCTCCCCGATCGCGCGCACCTGGCGCTCAGACGACGCCGAGGCGATGAGGAAGGACTCCGCGATCGCGAGCCTGTCCGCCACATTCACGAGCACCGGGTTTAGCGCCAGCTTGTCGAACGCCGCCTTCGCCGCGACGCCCACCAGATCACTCGTCAACACCGGCACAGCGGCGCTTCCTCCTCCTCGGCCCGGGGCCGATCAGTCCATTTCCTTGTACAGATCATACTTATTGATGTATTGAACGACCCCGTCGGGTACGAGGTACCACACCGGTTTGCCCGCCTCGACGCGCGCTCGGCAATCCGTCGAGGAGATCGCCATCGCGGGCACCTCGACCAGGGACACCGACGCGCTCGGCAGGCCCGAGGCGTCGAGCGCATGGCCCGGACGGGTCACGCCGATGAAATGGGCCATCTCGAAGAGCCTGTCCGAATCCTTCCACTGGACGATCTGCGCGAGCGCATCCGCGCCCGTGATGAAGTAGAAGTCCGTGTCCTCCGGATACTCCTCGCTCAGGTCCGTGAGCGTGTCGATCGTGTAGGTCGTGCCGCCCCTGTCGATGTCGACGCGCGACACGGTGAAGCGCGGATTCGAGGCCGTGGCGACGACCGTCATGAGGTAGCGGTGCTCCGCCGAGGTGACGCGCCGTCCCGCTTTGAAGGGCTGCATGGCCGTCGGCACGAAGATCACCTGATCCAGATGGAACACCTCCATCACCTCGGAAGCGGCGACCAGGTGACCGTGGTGGATCGGATCGAAGGTGCCGCCCATGATGCCGATCGATCGACGAGGGCGGCCGGCGGAGAACTCCTTCGCAGCGGAGGTCGTGACGCCCTCGTCCTGGGTGAGACCCCCCTTCGCCCCCGTCACGGGCGCACCGTCCCCTCGCCCTCGATGATCCACGTGGACGTGGTCAGCTCCGCCAGGCCCATCGGGCCGCGCGCGTGGAGCTTCTGCGTGGAGATCCCGATCTCCGCTCCCAGGCCGAGCTGCCCGCCATCGGTGAAACGCGTCGAGGCGTTGATCGCGATCGCCGCCGAATCCAGCTCCGTCCTGAAGCGATTCGCGGAAGCGAGCGAAGGCGTGCAGATCGCCTCGGTGTGCCCCGAGGAGTAGCTCCGGATGTGCTCGATCGCCTCGTCGATGGAATCGACGACCCTGACCGCGAGGTCCATCGACAGGTACTCCGCGGCCCAGTCCTCCTCGCATGCGGGCGCGATCATGGCCTCATCGATCGAGGCGTCCCTTCGGGCGATCTCGAGGCCGGTCTCGTCGAGGTGAAGGGTCACGCCCGCGGTCGCAAGACGCGTGAGGGCGCTGGACAGGAAGCGCTCGGCCTCGTCGCGGTGGACGAGCAGCGTCTCGGCGGCATTGCACACGCCGACCCGCTGCGTCTTCGCGTTCATGATGATCCGCTCGGCGGCCTCGAGGTCGGCGCCCGAATCGACGTACACGTGGCAGTTGCCCGTGCCGGTCTCGATCACGGGGACGATGGATTCTCGGACCACTGCGGAGATGAGCCCCGCCCCGCCCCTGGGGATGAGGACATCGATTCCGCCGCGCGCGCGCATCATCGCAGTCGCGCCGGGCCTGCCGAGGTCGTCCACGGTCTGCACGAGGTCTGCGGGAAGGCCCGCGGATGAGAGCGCGTCCCGCATGACTGAGATGATCGCCCGGTTCGATCCTTCGGCCGCGCTGCCGCCGCGCAGGATCACGGCGTTGCCCGATTTGAGGGCCAGGGCCGCCGCATCGATCGTGACATTGGGGCGTGCTTCGTAGATCATGCCGATGACGCCCATCGGGACGCGCACCTGAGTGATGCGCAGACCGAGCTCATTCGTCATGCCGCGCATGACCTCGCCGACCGGATCCGGCAGC
Source organism: Schaalia sp. (assembly GCF_050312375.1). NCBI lineage: Bacteria > Bacillati > Actinomycetota > Actinomycetes > Actinomycetales > Actinomycetaceae > Schaalia > Schaalia sp. The sequence continues at coordinate 9,877 of NZ_JBNOYB010000117.1, read as the reverse complement.
GCCTTCACCTCGCGGACGGCGTCGGCGATCGCCGCGATCCGGGATCCGTCCAGCGCCAAGCGGTCGAGCAGTCCTTCCGACATGCCCTTCTCCCGGCCCTTCTCGAGGTCCCGGGCGTTCGCGGCGAGGATCTCCTCGGCGCGTTCGACGATCGCCGCGGCGATCGCCTCGAGTGCGGCGTTCTTCACCGCGGTCTTCGCAGTGGCGAGGGCGCGAGCGGCCCGGCGTGCGGCGTCGGTGCGCCCGGAGATATCAGGAGTATCGTCCATTCGGCCATCATGGCACACGAGGGCGGGCGCCGAGCGATCGAGCCCGTTCCCCGATGCGGCGCGCGTCGGCGGAGGCCCGTCCGGCCATTCGTCGTTCCCCTTCGCTTTCGGCGGTCACGCGGAGATCCCCTCGACGAGCGAAAGTGATGACTTCGACGGCTGAAGGTGATGACCTCGGCGGGAGGGGAGGGTGTTCAGAGGAGCGGGGCGAGATCGTCGCGATGCACGACCGGCTTGGGATGATCCCAACCGGCCAAGCGCAGATCCTCGGCAGTCGAGCCCGCCATCTCGGCGATCGTGTCCGAATCGTAGGAGACGATGCCCCGCGCGAGCAGCCCCGCCGGCCCCGCGATGTCCACGACGTCACCGGACTCGAAGTGCCCGAGCACGCGTGCGACGCCCGCGGCGAGCAGGGACTTCTTCCCCCGTGTGATCGCAAGGGCCGCGCCCTCGTCGACGACGATCTCACCGCGGGAGGGGGCCGCATGAGCGATCCACAGGCGCCTCGACGCCGGACGCACGGCGGAGGGCGCGAACCAGGTACCCACCTTCTCGCCCGCGAGGACCTGCGCGAGACGATCGGCGGAGGTGAGCACCACCCCGATGCCCGAGGAGGCCGCCATCGTCGCGGCCTGCACCTTCGTCACCATGCCGCCCGAACCGATCTTCGACCCCGCCCCCGTGACGAGCACCGCGTGCAGCTCATCCGTCGAACGGACCTCGTCGATGAGACGGGCCCCCGGATGGCTCGGGGGCGCCGAATACAGGCCGTCCACATCCGTGAGCAGCACCAGCGCGTCCGCTACCACCATCTGCGCGACGTAGGAGGCGAGACGATCGTTGTCGCCGAAGCGGAGCTCACGGGTCGTCACCGCGTCGTTCTCATTGATGATCGGGACGACTCCCAGGCCGAGCAGCTTGTCCAAGCAGGCCCGCACGTTCGTGTAATGGTCCCGGCGCATGACGTCCTCGGTCGTCAGGAGCAGCTGCGCGACATCGAGGTGGTGCGCTTGGAAGGCCGATGTCCAACGGGCCACGAGCAGCCCCTGCCCCATCGCGGCCGCCGCCTGAACGCTCGCCAGGTCGCGCGGCCGACCGGCGAAGCCGAGGGGGTCGAGCCCTGCGGCCACCGCGCCCGAGGAGACGATGACCGTCTGCCTCCCCTCGGTCCGCCACTTCGCGACCAGACGCGCCACCGAGTCGATCCGGTTGAGGTCCAGGCCCCCGTCGTCCCGGGTCAGCGAGGACGAGCCGATCTTGATGACGATTCGGCCCGCCCGGTCGAGGCGAGCCCGTTCCGAATCGGTCACTTCCCGCTCCTCGAGACGTCATCGGGGTCGGTCCACACGCCCTGACGGCGTTCAGTCCACAGCTCCTCACGGGCCGCGGCCTTCGCATCCATGACCTGGTGGTAGACCTCGCGCTTCTCCTTGCGGGTCGGACGGCTCGACTGATCGAGGCGCAGGTCCGTCCCCCGCTGGCCCAGGAGCTCCGGGCCGGTCGTGAGCGTCGGCTCGAAGTCGAAGACGATGCCGCCGTCGAGGTCGCCGATGACGACCGTGTCGCCCGCGACGGCGCCCGCCTTGATGAGGGCGTCCTCGACTCCGGCGGCGGCGAGACGATCGGCCAGGTAACCGATGGCCTCGTCGTTCGTGAAATCGGTCTGCAGCACCCAGCGCTCCGGCTTCTGACCGCGGACCTGGAAGACCTCCTCACCGTCCTTGCGGGTCTGACGGACCGTGATCTCGTCGCGAGAGCCCACGGCCTTCGGGCGGATGACCGGCCGCACCGCCTCGCGCTCGGGAAGGCTCGCGCGATGCTCGAGGACGAGGCGCGCGAGCGTGAAGGAGAGCTCCTTCAGGCCCTCGTGCGTCACGGCCGACACCTCATGGATCGGCCAGCCGAACTCCTCCAGCTCCGGGCGCGTGATCTCGGCGAGGTCGCGCCCGTCGGGAACGTCGACCTTGTTGAGCACGATGACGCGGGGGCGCTCCATGAGCGGCACGTAGCCCTCGATCTCGCCCAGGTCACCCTGATAGGCGGCGAGCTCCGCCTCGATGGTCCTCAGGTCCGCAACGGGCTCGCGCTCCGACTCGTAGGCCGCGGTGTCGAGGACGTGGACCACGACGCCGCAGCGCTCGATATGGCGCAGGAAGTCCAGGCCCAGGCCCTTGCCCGTGGATGCCCCCGGGATCAAACCGGGGACGTCGGCCATCGTGTAACGGGTCTCCCCCGCCTGAACGACACCGAGATTGGGAATGAGGGTCGTGAAGGGGTAGTCGGCGATCTTCGGACGCGCAGCGGACATCGCCGCGATGATCGAGGACTTGCCCGCAGAGGGGAAGCCCACCAGCGCGACATCCGCGACCGACTTCAGTTCGAGGACGACGTCGCGCTCCTCGCCCGGCTCGCCGAGCAGCGCGAAACCGGGGGCCTTGCGCGCCTTGGAGGCGAGCGCCGCATTGCCCAGTCCGCCCTTGCCCCCCTCGGCCACGACGAAGCGCGCGCCCTCGCCCGTCAGATCGGCCAGGAGCTCGCCCGATGCCGACTTCACGACGGTGCCATCGGGAACCGGCAGGACGATGTCCTGGCCGTTCTTCCCCTGGCGGAAGTCGCCCATGCCGGGCGTGCCCGACTGGGCGCGCTGGTGGGGCGAACGGTGGTACGTGAGCAGGGTCGTCGTCTGCGAGTCGACCTCGAGGATCACCGAACCGCCGTTGCCCCCGTCACCGCCGTCAGGACCGGCGAGCGGCTTGAACTTCTCACGCTTGATGGAGGCAACGCCGTTCCCGCCGTTGCCGCCGGAGGCGTGAATCGTCACGCGATCGACGAAGTCTGCCATGTCGTCTCCTGAATGATCGAAGAGGGGTATTCGGTGCCGAGGGCGGTGCGGCCTGCGCGCCGCCGGAGGGTGCGCTTCCAAGGCCGCGCGTCCTCATCATGTGGAAAAGGGCGTCCGGCACAGTGCCGGACGCCCTCCACGAGCGGTCGGTCTCAGGCAGAGACCGGCTCGACGACGTTGACGACCTTGCGATCGCGCCTGACGCCGAACTCGACCGCGCCCGCGCGGAGCGCGAACAGGGTGTCGTCCTTACCGCGGCCGACGCCGTCGCCCGGGTGGAAGTGGGTGCCGCGCTGGCGGACGAGGATCTCGCCGGCGTTGACGAGCTGGCCGCCGTAGCGCTTCACTCCGAGGCGCTGAGCGTTCGAGTCGCGGCCGTTGCGGGAGGAGCCGAGGCCCTTCTTATGTGCCATCAGAAACTACTTTCTGCTCGAATGATTCTCAGGTCAGGCGATCTCGGTGATCTTGACGACCGACATCTTCTGACGGTGGCCCTGGCGCTTGCGGTAGCCCGACTTGTTCTTGTACTTGATGATCGAGATCTTCGGCCCCTTGGCGGAGTCGACGACCTCGGCCTTAACGGTGACCTTGTCCAGCTTGGCAGCGTCAACGGTGATGGCATCGCCATCGACCAGCATCAGAGGCTGAAGTTCGATGCTGGAGCCGATTTCCTCGGCAAGCTTGTCGACGACGACGACGTCGCCGACGGACACCTTTTCCTGCCGGCCGCCAGCCTTGACGATCGCGTAGACCACGTTGGAGCTCATCTCTTCTCGAAAACGGACCGGGAATCGGACCGCCCCAACTCTTGGGCGGGGAATCGGATTCCCGCTGGCGCTCGGTGCGCCGACGATCAAACTTAGCCGATTTCGGCTCGTCCGGGCAACCCGGAGGAGCGCGGATCGCACCCATTCGACTGTGCGATTCCACACCCCCCCCGAGTTCAGGACACGCCGAAGGGGAAGGAGCCGATCAGCCCGCGTCGATGATTCCGGTCGAGGCCACCCTGCGACGGCGCTTCGGCGCCGACTTCGCCGGAACGCGGGCCTCGGGCAGATCGATCTCCGAAGTCGAACGAAGCGGAGCGCTCTCGACCCGCACGGCCTTCTTCGGAAGCTCGATCTCGACGGCGGGCGCCGCCTTCGGCTCCATCGACTCACTCGTCACCGCACGGCGACGGCGCTTCTTCGTCGGCGCCGCGGTCGCTTCCGAAGCGTCTCCTTCGGAGGGGGCCGCCTCAACCCCGGCGGAAGCGCCCTTCGCCCCGCGAGGCGCCTTCCCGCTCAGGGCGCGGGGCTCGGGCGCCTCGATCGCCGCTCCTGCAGTGGCGGCTTCCAGAGCGGCCACGGCCTCCGTCGCGCTGGGATCGACGACACCGGTCGCGACCGCGCGGCGCCGACGCCTCGGACGGGCCTGCCGGGTCTGAGCGGCGGGTTCGTCGCGACGAGGATCATCCTGAGCCTCCTCGGCGCCCGCGGCGGGAGCCTCCGGAGCCTCCGCCCGGGTCTTCTCCTTCTTCACGCGAACCCGGGACCCCTTGTCCTCCGGAGCCTCCGACGGCTGCTCCTGATCGGCTTTCGAAGCCTGCGGCTCGGATTCGAGCGGCGCCGCATCCTCAGATGCATGCTCCTCGGCCTTCCGGGTCGCCGCCGCGATGGCCGAGAGGGCCTGCTTCGCCTTCTCGTGCTCGACCTCATCATCAAGGCGACGCGCTTCAGCCTGCTTCTTCCGCTTCGCCTGCTTGGGCGCACCGCCCGTATGATCATGGGCGCCCGAGGACTCCACGGGACGATCGTGAACGATGAAACCGCGTCCCTCGCAGGCTTCGCAGGTCGTCGAGAAGGCTTCGACCAGTCCTTCACCGACGCGCTTGCGGGTCATCTGGACCAGGCCGAGCGAGGTGATCTCGGTGACCTGATGACGCGTCCGATCCCGTCCGAGGCACTCGACGAGCCTGCGGAGCACCAGATCCCGGTTCGATTCCAGGACCATGTCGACGAAATCGACGATGATGATTCCGCCGATGTCGCGTAGGCGCAGCTGACGGACGATCTCCTCGGCGGCCTCGAGGTTGTTCCTCGTCACCGTCTCTTCGAGGGTGCCGCCCGCGCCGATGTACTTGCCCGTGTTGACGTCGATGACGGTCATCGCCTCAGTGCGGTCGATGATGAGCGTGCCGCCGCTGGGCAGCCAGACCTTGCGGTCCATGCCCTTCGCGAGCTGCTCATCGATCCGATGCGCATGGAAGGCGTCCTCCGTTCCCACCCACTGCTCGACGCGATCGGACAGCTCGGGCGAGAGCTCGTCGACGTACTCCTTCACCGTGCCGAAGGTCTCGCGCCCCTCGATGATGAGCTTGGAGAAGTCCTCGTTGAAGATGTCGCGGACCACGCGCACGGCGAGCTCGGGCTCGCCCCGCAGCAGGACCGGCGTCGACTTCGTCTGCATCTGCTTCGCCTCGATGTCCGCCCACTGCTTCGTCAGGCGCGCGACATCATCACGGATCTGCTCCTCACTGGCCCCCTCGGCGGCGGTGCGCACGATGACGCCGGAACCCGCGGGAACGACCGCCTTGAGGATCTTCTTCAGGCGCGTGCGCTCGCGATCGGGGAGCTTGCGCGAGATCCCCATCATCGACCCGTTCGGAATGAGGACGAGGTAGCGGCCGGCCAAGGTGATCTGGCTGGTCAGGCGCGCGCCCTTGTGCCCGATCGGGTCCTTCGTCACCTGGACGAGGACGGGATCGCCGGACTTGAGCGCGGCCTCGATCCGGCGCGGCTTGCCCTCCAGGCCCACAGCATCCCAGTTCACCTCGCCCGCGTACAGGACCGCATTGCGCCCCCGGCCGATGTCGACGAAGGCCGCCTCCATCGAGGGCAGAACGTTCTGGACGCGGCCGAGGTAGATGTTGCCCACCATCGACTTCTGGGTGCGACGCGCAACGTAGTGCTCGACGAGCAGGCCGTCCTCGAGGATCGCGATCTGGTCGAGACCGTCCTGATCACGGATCACCATCTCCCGCTTGACGGATTCACGGCGGGCGAGGAACTCCGATTCGGTGATGCCGTGGCGGCGGCGGCCCTCGCGACGGCCCTCCTTGCGGCGCTGCTTCTTGGCCTCCAGGCGCGTCGACCCCTTCAGGGCCGTCACCTGGTCGGCGGGATCGCCCTCCTCCTCGGCGAGCGAAGGGCGGGTCCGGCGCCGACGACGGCGCCTGGTCGAAGCGGCTTCTTCGGCTTCGGCCTCGCCGTGCTCGCCCTGATCGGCTTCGGCCGCGCCTAAGGCATCGGAGTCGGCGGGCGACTCATCGACCGCGTCCTGAGCCCGGGGCTCCTCCTTCGCCTCGGCGCTCTTGCGCGTGCGGCGCTTGCGCTTCGGAGCCTCCGCCTCGGGCGCTTCCTCCGCGAGGGGCTCGGACGACTCGAGCGGACTCTCCTTCGCCTTGCGACGCGAACGCTTGGGCTTGGGCGATTCCTCTTCGGCGCCGGGCTCGGGCGCAGGGGCGGGCGGCGCCGCCTGGAAAACAGGGGCCTGGAATGCCGGCGCCTGGAAGAGCAGCGAAGCCGCGGGGGTCTCAGGGGCCGACTGGTTGGTCTCGGTGGTCACGATTCTCCAAATTATCCGGTCGCGGTCCCGCACCGGGCCGCGCCCTCGTACTCGCCCGCGAGGGGCGGAAATCCTTACGGTCCGCTCGCAGTTGCGGAGCCGATGTCGGCGCCAAGGCGTCCTCGACATCGCACTCGCCGCAAGGGTGCGCTCACGGCGTCCGATGCCCCCATTGTCGCACATGGTCGATGCCAGACCCGGGCGGCGCCGATCACAGATTCGCATTCTGAAACGGAGGGGACGAAGGTCCAAGAGCCCCCGATTTCATGGCGGAATGAATGGCTGTGTCATAAAACGCCGAAAATCGCGGCTCGCACCCCAAAAGCACGCACAAGCTCGCTAGTCTGAGGCATGAGCAACATGACGATGGTCCTAGGACCAACGTCAGAACGCGATCAACCATCAACCACTTCTGAGGGAAGGCGAGCACTCATGACCCTCGCGCAGGCAGCGCTCGACTCTGTCATGATCGGACGATGGCAGTTCGGCATCACGACCGTCTACCACTTCATCCTCGTCCCGTTGACCATCGGCCTCTCGCTGCTGGTCGCCATCATGCAGACCGCATGGCACAAGACCGGCCAGGAGCACTGGCTCCAGGCCACCCGATTCTTCGGCAAACTCCTCCTCATCAACTTCGCCCTCGGCATCGCCACCGGCATCGTGCAGGAATTCCAGTTCGGCATGAACTGGTCCGAGTACTCGCGTTTCGTCGGCGACATCTTCGGCGCGCCCCTGGCCGTCGAAGCCCTCCTCGCCTTCTTCCTCGAGTCCACCTTCCTCGGACTGTGGATCTTCGGCTGGGGGCGCCTCTCCAAGGGCATGCACCTCGCGACCATCTGGCTCACCGCCATCGGCACCGCGATCTCCGCCCTCTGGATCCTCGGGGCCAACTCCTGGATGCAGCACCCCGTCGGCGCGACCTTCAACCCTGAAACGGGCCGAGCCGAGCTCGATGGAGTCGGCGGCTTCCTCGCCGTCGTCACCAACCCGGTCCTCGCCTGGGAGTACACGCACGTCATCACCTCCTCGTGGCTCGTCGCCGGCACCTTCGTCGCAGGCATCGCCCTGTGGTGGATGGTCCGCGCTCAGCGCTCCGGCACCACCGAGGGCGCCGAGCAGGCGAAGCGGATCTGGCGCCCGATCGCCCGCTTCGGCCTCGTCGTCGTCCTCATCGGCGGAATCGGCACCGCGGCCACCGGCCACTTCCAGGGTCAGGAGCTCGTCGAGCTTCAGCCCATGAAGATGGCGGCCGCCGAAGGCGTCTGCGTCGACACCGAAGGCGCCGCCTTCACCGTCGCCCAATTCGGCTCCTGCCCCCTCGGAGACGACGGCGCGCAGCCCACGAAGTTCATCGAGGTGCCCGGAGTCGCCGCCTTCATGTCGCACAACTCCTTCACCGCCGAGGTCCAGGGCGTCGCCGACATCCAGAAGCGGATGGTCGATCTCCTCAACTCCAACGCCGATTTCACGGCCAAGTACGGCGACGCCGCCCAGTACGACTTCCGCCCCCCGCAGATGGTGACCTTCTGGTCCTTCCGTTTCATGATCGGACTCGGTATGGTCGCCTTCCTCCTCGCCGCATGGGGCCTGTGGGCGACCCGCAAGGGAGCGGTCTCCGACTCGAAGGCGCTCGGCGTCTTCGCGCTCATCAACCTCCCCCTCCCCTTCATCGCCGCCACCTTCGGCTGGATCTTCACCGAAATCGGCCGTCAGCCGTGGGTGGTCGTCCCGAACCTCCAGGGCCTCGAATCGGGTGATCCTGTCGGTTCGGTGCTCCTCATGACCGATGCGGGCATCTCGACCACCGTGCCGGCGGCGCAGGTCCTCGTGACGCTCATCGGCTTCACCGTCCTCTACGCCGTCCTCGGCGTCATCTGGTTCCTCCTCCTCAAGCGTTATGCGCAAGAGGGAATCCACTCCGCGTCGGCCAAGAAGGACTCCGGCGATGCCGGCGCCCTCGCCTTCGGCTACTGAGAACTAGGAGACTCCCATGACACTGTCGATCCTCTGGTTCGTTCTCATCGCCGTCCTGTGGACGGCCTACCTCGTCACCGAGGGCTTTGACTTCGGCGTCGGCGCCCTGCTCAAGATCGTCGCGAAGAACGACGAGGAGCGGACGCAGACCGTGCGCACCATCGGCCCGCACTGGGACGGCAACGAGGTCTGGCTCCTCACCGCCGGCGGCGCCACCTTCGCCGCCTTCCCCGAGTGGTACGCCACGATGTTCTCGGGCATGTACCTCGCGCTGTTCCTCATCCTCTTCGCGCTCATCATCCGCATCTCCGCGTTCGAGTGGCGCTCGAAGATCGCGACCGAGAAGTGGCGCAACACCTGGGACGTGCTCCACTCGGTCTGCGCGTGGCTCGTCCCGATCCTCCTCGGCGTCGCATTCGCGAACTTCATCCAGGGCATGAAGATCGAGGTCGTCGACGCGGCGGGTCAGGTCATCGCCCCCGACATGGTGGAAGGCTCGCTCGACGTCGCCGCCCACCAGCTCACCGGCGGTTTCTTCTCCCTCCTCACCCCCTACACGATCCTCGGCGGCCTCACGGTCCTCGCGGTCTGCCTCGCGCACGGCGCGCAGTTCCTCGCGCTCAAGACCGAAGGCGACGTCCGGGAACGCGCCAACGGCCTGGCCGCCCCGCTCACGGTCCTCGCGACGGTCCTCGCCGCGGCCTTCCTCCTGTGGGGCCAGTTCGCCTACACGACGAACGTCCTCGCATGGATCCCGCTCCTGGTCGCGGCCCTCGCGATCATCGCCTCGGCAGCCTTCTCCCAGAAGGCGCTGCGACGAGAGGGCCTCTCCTTCGTGTTCTCGATCGTCGCGATCGCCGGTACGGTCTCCTGGATCTTCTCGGCGATGGCTCCGAACGTCATGAAGTCGTCGATCGACCCGGCTTACTCGCTCACCATCGCGCAGGCCTCGTCGTCCCAGCCGACCCTCACCGTCATGACGGTCGTCGCGCTCTGCTTCGTCCCGATCGTCCTCGCCTACACGGCGTGGTCCTACTGGGTCTTCCGCAAGCGCGTCTCCGTGAACGACGTCGACCACAACACGGGCCTCCTGCCCAAGCAGATCCGCCTCGGCGAGAACTTCCTCGCCGGCTGATCCGCCGGAACGAAGAACGGGTGGCCCGGTGCACGCGCACCGGAGTGA
>NZ_JBNOYB010000116.1:0-5036 GCF_050312375.1 Schaalia sp. | reverse complement strand
TGTCTGGGCCGAGGGGAGGGGGAGGCGGGCCGGATCGGTCTGCTCATGGGCGTCTGCCTCCTCATCGTCGTGTCGTTCCTCTTCGTTTCGGCGACGGTGACGGCTGTGGCGATCGAGGATCGCCGCCTCCTCGCCTGCGCGGATCGACTGTCGGTGGCGACGGCGGGGATCATCGACGCCTCCGCGTATTACGGCGGTGCGGGCCGCGTCGAAGTGGTGGTGTCGGCGCGTGCCGCGCGGGGTGCGGCGGAGCGGGCGCTGGAGGCGCTCGAAGGGTCGGTGTGCGATGTCGGCGCGGGGGTGTCGATCGTCGAGGTCGAGCGGGAGGCGGGGCGGGTTCGGGTCGGGGTGCGGGCTCGGGCGGTTCTGCCGATCGTGCCCGGGGTGTTGCAGGGGGTGGGCGCACCGGTTCTCGTGCGCGAGTCCACGGCGAGGGTCGCCATGAATCCCTGAGCGCCTTCAGGTGGGGCGCAGGCTTTGAATGGGTGAAGAGCGTCTATGGTGATGGTCAATGATCGGTATAGTGATCCGCTTGAAAGACATGCGGTGGTCAACATGTGGAAAGGGTGTGTCATCAGTCGGCGATGACTGCCACTATTTCGCGTATGAGCAATCTTGATCTGTCACGACTGTCCGACACCCTTCGCCCGGTCTATCAGGCCGTCCTCGACCGCGATCCCGCGCAGCCCGAATTCCACCAGGCCGTCTACGAGGTCCTCCTCACGATCGCGCCCCTGGCCGAGAAGTACCCCGAGTACGCCGATCTCGCGATCTTCAACCGCGTCGTCGAGCCCGAGCGCCAGCTCATGTTCCGCGTCCCCTGGGCCGATGACTCCGGCCGCATTCACGTCAACCGCGGCTACCGCGTCGAGTTCAACTCCGCGATCGGCCCCTACAAGGGCGGCCTGCGCTTCCACCCCTCGGTCGACCTCTCGATCATCAAGTTCCTCGGCTTCGAGCAGATCTTCAAGAACTCCCTCACCGGCCTGCCCATCGGCGGAGGCAAGGGCGGCTCAGACTTCGACCCCAAGGGCAAGTCCGACGCGGAGGTCATGCGCTTCTGCCAGTCCTTCATGACCGAGCTCTCCCGCCACATCGGCCCCGACACCGATGTCCCCGCCGGCGACATCGGCGTGGGCGGCCGTGAGATCGGCTACCTCTTCGGCCAGTACAAGCGGATCACCAACCGCTACGACGCCGGAGTCCTCACCGGCAAGGGCCTCAACTGGGGCGGCTCCTTTGCCCGGACCGAGGCGACCGGCTACGGCCTCGTCTACTTCGCCGAGGAGATGCTCAAGGCCCGCGGCACCTCCTTCGACGGCAAGAAGGTCGTCGTCTCTGGCTCGGGCAACGTCGCGATCTACGCGACCGAGAAGGCCCAGCAGCTCGGCGCGACCGTCATCGCCGTCTCCGACTCCTCCGGCTACGTCGTCGACGAGGCGGGCATCGACGTCGCCCTGCTCAAGGACGTCAAGGAGGTCCGGCGCGGCCGCGTCTCCGACTACGCGGACGAGCGCCCCTCGGCGCGCTTCGTGTCCGGCGGTTCGATCTGGGATCTTCCCTGCGATGTCGCCCTTCCCTGCGCGACTCAGAACGAGCTCCCCGTCGAGGCCGCGAACACCCTCATCAAGAACGGCGTCCAGCTCGTCGCCGAGGGCGCGAACATGCCGACCACGCCCGAGGCCATCGAAGCGCTCCAGGCCGCGGGCGTCGCCTACGCCCCGGGCAAGGCCTCGAACGCCGGCGGCGTGGCGACCTCGGCGCTCGAGATGCAGCAGAACTCTGGCCGCACCCAGTGGGCCTTCGAGGAGACCGACGCGAAGCTCCACCAGATCATGGTGAACATCCACGAGGCAACGGTTGTCACCGCCGAGGAGTTCGGCGTGGCCGGGGACTACGTCGCCGGCGCGAACCTCGCGGGCTTCAAGAAGGTCGCCGACACGATGGTCGACCTCGGCCTCATCTGATCCGATCGCAGCCGTCGGGGGCGGTCCGGGTCCTCCCGGGCCACCCCCGATCGTGCATCGCGCGCCGAACGCCGCGCTCGGGCCGTGCTCTCGCCGCGCTCAGACCGTGGCGTGCTCTGAGCGCAAGAGCCAGGCCTTGTCCGACTCGACCGAGAGGCGCACGATCCTGCCCTCGTCCAGGAGCTCGTCCTCGCGAGGATCCGAAACGACGCAGATGACCGTGCCGAACTCCGTCTCGATCTCGTACTCGATGGTGTCCCCGTAGAAGACGCTGGTGATGATCTGGCCGAGGTCGCCGGTGAGGGTCTGGGGCTTGTCATCGACGGGGCGCAGGCGCAGGGACTCGGGGCGGACCATGAGGACCACCTCCTCACCGGCGAGGGCCGCGGCGCGCGCTCCGGGCTCGCAGGGGACGAGGATCTCCGCCCCGAGCGCGCGCACACGAACCCTCTCCTGCGAAATCGCATCGAGGACCGTGGTCGTGAGGAAGTTCGCGCGGCCGACGAAGTCCGCGACGAAGACGGACGCCGGGTGGAGGTAGATCTCCGAGGGCGTGTCGGCCTGCTCGATGCGACCGGCGTTCATGACGACGATCCGGTCGGACATCGCCATCGCCTCGGACTGGTCGTGGGTGACGTAGACGGAGGAGATGCCGAGGCGCTTTTGCATGCGGCGGATCTCGATGCGCATCTTGACGCGCAGCTTCGCATCGAGGTTCGACAGCGGCTCGTCGAAGAGGAGGACCTTCGGGCGGACGACCATGGCGCGGGCGAGGGCGACGCGCTGCTGCTGGCCGCCGGAGAGCTGCGACGGCGCACGCTTCGCCATGGCCGTGAGGTTCATCGAGGCGAGGGCGACATCGACGGCCTCGTCGAGCTGCGCCGCGGGCATCTTCTGGAGCTTGAGGCCGTAGGCGACGTTGTCCCGGACTGAGAGGTGGGGGAACAGGGCGTACGACTGGAAGACCATGGACATGGGGCGCTTGTTCGGCGGGATGACGACCATGTTCTCGCCGTCGAGGAGGACCTCGCCGGAGGTCGCGTCCTCGAAGCCCGCGATCATGCGCAGGGTGGTCGTCTTGCCGCAGCCCGAGGGGCCCAGGAGGGTGATGAATTCCCCGGGTTCGATGTCGAGGTCGATGTGATCGACCGCGGTGACCCGGTTGTCGCCCTCGCCGAAGGTCTTCGTGAGGGAGACCAGCGAAAGGCGCCCGGTCGGCGCGGAGGCATCGAGTGCAGTGGTATCAGTCATTTCGTCTTCCTAAGGTGTGGGGCGCTCACAGGCCCGCGCGGTTCTGGGCGGCCGGTGCGTTGTCGCGGACGAGGATGTTGGTCAGGCCGATCACGGCCATCACGATGAGGATGAGGATCGTGCAGAAGGCGAAGGCGTTGCCGAAGCGCCCCGCATCGACCTCGGAGAGGATCTGCGAGGTCATGATCTTCGTCCTCGGTGTCGTGATGAAGATGATCGGGGAGAGCGTCGTCATCGAACGCGCGAAGGCGTAGGTGAGGCCCGCGATGAACGCGGGGCGGATCAGGGGCATGGTCACGCGGGCGAAGGTCTGCAATCCGGAGGCCCCGAGCGAGGTGGAGGCCTCGTCGATCGACTTGTCGATCTGCTGGAGGCTCGCGATGCCCGAGCGCTGACCCGAGGGCATGGATCGGGCGACGTAGACGAGGATGATCGCCAGCGCGCCGCCGAAGACCGCGCTTCCCCCCGCCAGGGCGGGCATGTACTGGCGTCCGGCGAAGATGATGGGCTGGTTGTAGGTGATGAGGTAGCCGATGCCGAGGACGGTGCCGGGGACCGAGAGGCCGAGCATGCCGAGGAAGTCCATGACCCCCGCGCTCGCCTTGAGGCGGACGACGACGAGCCAGGCGACGACCATGCCGAGGAGGCCCGCGATGGGCGTGGCGATGAGGGCGAGGATCGTCGTGTCGATCATCGCGTCATTGCCGATGCCGGACAGGACGTAGCGGAAGTTGTTGAGCGTCGGCGTGTTGTCGACTCCGAGGATGTTGACGAAGGCGCCGACGATCACGGTGGCGTAGATCGTCACGATGAAGAGCGCGACGAGCGCGGTCGCGGCTCCGAGGGGGATGCGGGCGAGGGGGGCGCGAACGAGGCGCACCCGGCCGGCGGGCTTGCCGGTCACGGTGACCGCGGAGGAACGCCCCGCCCAGTAGCGCTGGATGAGGAAGACGAGGAGCGCGGGCACCAGCAGGATGAGCGAGTAGGCGCTGCCCGCGGCCGTGTTGTACTCGCCGTTGATCGCGATGTAGGCGCGTGAGGCGAGAACGGTGAAGTCGCCGCCGATGACGAGCGGGTTCGCCAGGTCGGCGATCGCTTCGACGAAGAGCAGGAGGAAGGATGCGGCGAATCCGGGGATGAGCATGGGGAGGGTGACGGAGCGGAAGACCTTCCACTGGGACGCGCCGAGCGAGGCCGCGGCTTCCTCCATCGCCGGATCGAGGTTGCGGAGCATGCCGAGCATGTTCATGTAGGCGACGGGGAAGAAGGAGAGCGTGAGGACGAGCGTGAGCCCCGGGAGCCCGTAGATGTTCCACTGCTGGCCCAGGACCTGGGTCGAGATGATCCCGTTGCGCCCGAAGAGGGTGATGGACGAGGTCGCGACCGCGAATGGCGGGGAGACGATCGGGATGAGGGCGATGAGATGGAGGATCTTCTTGCCGGGCAGGGCGACCCTGGCCTGAATGAAGGCGAGGAAGAAGCCGATGAGCGTTCCGGCGAGTCCGACGACGACGCCGAGGATCACGGTGTTGAGGATGATCGTCCGGTTGGTGGAACTGGCGAAGACCGAGGTGAGGACTGACAGGCCGTCGGAGGAGAAGGCCTTCGAGAGGATCGTGATGAGGGGGAGGAGGACGAGGAGGAAGAGGACGGCGAAGACGATGGCGACGAGGGCGATCGTCGTGGGATCGCGGCGGACGCGCGTCGAACGGCGCGTCGTGCGCGTTCCCCCGAGGGAGTCTTCGAGCCGCGGGGCGGCGGGAGCGGACATGGGTTTTCCCTTCGAGTGAGGGCCGAATCGGGCGGATGAGCCTGGGG
>NZ_JBNOYB010000115.1:0-67031 GCF_050312375.1 Schaalia sp. | reverse complement strand
TCGTCGCGGCATCGGGAGCGCCGCCCGCCGCGTCCTCGGCGCCCGGACGCTCGGCGGGGCCCCCGTCGGCAGAGCCCTCGGGGATCGGGGCCGAGTCGACGGGCGCGGCGACGACGTCCTCTGAGAGGAGGCGCGCGGCGTCGCGTTCGCAGTTGAGGACCTCGACCCCTCGGGAGGCGAAGGCGGGTCGGGCGAGGGTCCGCTCGGCGAGGTTCGCGAGCGTCGGGGAGGCGCCGAGGCCGATCTCGACGAGGCGCTCGACGCCGAGGGCCTCCGCGTCGAAGAGGAGGTTCTGCGTCTCGATCCAGCGGACCGGGGAGGCGAACTGCCAGGCGAGGAGCTCGATGAGGAGGGTCCGGCCGGTCCCGGGCCGATCCGCGAGGGCGCGCGGCCAGTCGGCGAGGAGGGATTCGACCGGCCCCGAGGGGGCGACCTCGAGGATCGCCCGGGCGAAGTCCTCGGTGATCGCGAAGGGCCGCGCGACGAGGTTGGGGATGTAGCGGCCGATGAGGACCTCGAGGTCGAGGTCGTCGGGGATGAGGGCCTCGAGCTTCTCGCGGAAGGGCGCGACGCCGGCGCGCAGGAGCTCGGAGTGGAAGGGCACGTCGATGCCGGGGATGAGCATGAAGGGGCGCTTGCCCCCGGCGGCGGCCGCGCGCGCCTCGGCGTCGCGCTGGAGGGCGTCGAGTCCGGCGACCGTGCCGGCGACGGCGTACTGCGTGTCGGCGAGGTTGTAGTTGACGATCTGGAGGAATTCCCCGGATTCGCGGGCGATCCCGGCGACGTACTCGCGCACGCCGGCGTCGTCGACGCCGAACTGGTTGGGGCGCAGGGCGCCGAGGCGGTAATCCGATTGGCCGTGCTCGTCGCGCTCGACGAGGTGGTGCATCGCGGATCCGCGCTGGTAGACGATCTCGAGGACCTTCTCGAAGGGGAAGATCCGCGCGCATGCGGCGAGCGCGTTGTACTCGCCGAGGGAGTGCCCCGCGTAGAAGGCCCCGGGGACGAGGGCGCCGCGCTCGCGGAGGTCCTCGGTCTGCGCGTAGGCGAGGGTCGCGAGGGCGACCTGGGTGAACTGCGTGAGGTTGAGGACGCCCTCGGGATGGCGGTAGACCCGGGAGCCGACGCGGATCTCCTTCGGGTTCTCGGCGACGATCGTGCGGATCGAGAAGCCGAGGCGCTCTCGGGTCGCGCGGTCGGCGCGCTCCCACACGGCGCGTTCGGCGGCGGAGGGGCGCTCGAGGCCCATGCCGGGGCGCTGGATGCCCTGACCGGGGTAGACGTAGGCGGTGCGGGGCGCTTCGAGGAGGGCCGTGGCCGTGGAGACGACCTCCCCGTCGACGCGGCAGGTCGCCTCGAGGACGGGGGCGGCTCCGGCGCGGCCGACGCGCTCCACGGTGATCTCGACCTCGTCGAGCAGGTCGACCATCCCGTGCATCCGGTACGACCAGGAGGCGATCCGCATCGGGGGCGTCGGGATCGAACGGATGACGCCGGGGCGGGCGGGCTCGTCGGGACCGAGCGCCCCGGCGGCCTCGATGAGGTGCTGGGCGGTCGCCGAGAGCCACATCCCGTGGACGAGCGGGGCCGACAGGCCCGACAGGCCAGCGGCGGCGACGGAGGTGTGGATCGGGTTGAAGTCGCCCGTGACATTCGCGAAGGCGGTCATGTCGGCGGGCGCCTGGACGCGGGCCCGGCGGACGAAGGAGCGGGGAGTGTCGGTGACGCCGCTCTCGGGCTCGATCGAGGGCGCGGGCGAGGGCGGCTGGGTCGAGGCGACCCGCCCGCGGATCGCGAAGCGCTCGGTGAGGCGCGCGAAGGGGGAGCCCTTGGCGGCCAGGACGAGTTCGACGCGGACGAGGCGGCCGGCGGAGGAGTCGGAGAGCTCGGCGCAGCGGGCCTCGACCTCGACGCGCGTGCCGGCCGCGGGCGGGGTGTCGTCGAGGCGGATCGTGTGGTCGAGGTGGACGGCGTTGACGAGGCCCTCGATGACGGGGACGCCCTCGTGGACCGCCGTGCCGAGGGCCGTGTAGATCGCCGGCCAGCAGGGGCCGACGAGGGCGTCGGGGACGATGCTCGCGGTCCGGGCGCGCAGGGCGGCGCCGGTGACGCGGGCGTGCGCGGGGCCGAGTTCGGCCGACAGGGTGAAGGAGGCGCGGACGGTGCCGAAGCCCTCATCGGGTTCGACGGAGGGCATCGCCTCGATGCGATCGCCGTTGACGCTCGTCGTCCCGACTCCAGCGGCGCCGGCGAGGAGGTCGTAGGCGGTGACGGAGAGGCGCTCCATGTCGACGACGGGCACGGCCCCGGTCGTGCAGGCCGCGGACACGAGGAGGGGGATCTCGATCTCGCGGACCGCGTGGGGCGCGGGCTCGGCGAGGCCGTCCCAGGCGGTCTCGCACTTCACGAGGACGGCGACCCGCTCGGGGTCGGCCTCATCGATGCGGATCTCGGTGCGCTCGGGCATGACGGCGGCGGGGTTGGCGACGATTGTGCCCGCCCATTCGATCGAAGGGATCGCGCGGACGAACTCGGCGAGGTCGCGGCAGTCGCGGTAGCGGGCGAAGACCGGGTCGGGCCGGGCCCCCTCTGCGGCGAGGGCGTCGACGAGAGCGGCCTCGAAGCGGGAGAGGAGCTCTCCGACGGGCTCGTCGACGCGGTCGATGCCGGCGACGGAGCGCGGTCCGGGGATGATGCGGACGGCGTCGGCGGGGAATCGGGGGTCCTGGGCCTGCCAGAGCGTGTCGGTGCCCCACCAGCGGGCGAGCTCGGCGTCGAGGACGGGGACGAAGGGCATCGGCTTGTGGTGCTTGCGGCACAGCTCGGGGAACCACGCGGCGTCGGAGGGGGCGACGCGGGTGGAGGCGGCGCCCGGGTGGGCGTCGAGGAGGCGCGCGAGCGCCGCGGGGGCGTTAGCGATCGCGTCGGCGTCGGGGAAGAGGGTGGGGGTCTGCCCGTGGTCGGCGTCGGCGAGGCGGGCCTCGATCCGGTGGAAGAGGTCGAGGACGCGGTCGGCCCAGGTCCAGTCGGCGTAGGGGAAGGAGAGTTCGACGACGCGGGCGGCCCACTGCGCGTAGGTCATCTCCTCGAGGTCGCCGAAGTAGGGTTTCGCGGTCGCGTCGAGGGCTGCGATGAGCTCGTCCTTGCGGGCGAGGATCGCCTCGGGGTCGCCGCCGAGCTCGTGGATGAGGCGGGAGGCGCGCGAGGAGGAGTTCTCGACCTCGTGCATGTCGGCGTCGAGGTGGGACAGGCCCGAGGTCATCCCGCCCTTCACCTGCCCGCGGCCGACCCAGCCCTCGCCCTCGACTCCGGGGGTGTCGACGAGGAGGCGTTTGACCTGCGGGGACGTCCTCGCTTCGAGGGTCGCCATCGCGGCGGTGCCGACGAGGACGGCATCGACGGGCATGCGCGGGCGCCCGTGGGCGAGGGCCCAGGAGCCGCTGAGGTAGGCGACCGCGTCCTGCGGGCGGCCGATGCCGCCGCCGACGGCGAGGACGACGTTCGGGGTCGAGCGGATGCGGGCGTAGGTCGCGAGGAGGAGGTCGTCGAGGTCCTCCCAGGAGTGGTGCCCGCCGGAGTGGCCGTCCTCGACCTGGAGGATGAGCTCGACCCCGGGGTTCGCGTCGGCGATGTCGAGGGCGCGCCCGATCTGCTCGACGGTGCCGGGCTTGAGGCAGAGGTATTCGAAGCCGTCGGCGCGCAGGCGCGCGATGAGGTCCTTCGCCTCGTCGAGGTCGGGGATGCCCGCGGCGATCGTCACCGCGTCGATCGGCGCGCCGGCGCGGCGGGCCTTCGGGACGATCCGCGTCGCCCCGAATTGGAGGTTCCACATGAAGCGGTCGAAGAACATCGTGTTGAACCCGGCGGTGCGGCCCGGTTCGAGGAGGCGCTCGAGGCCCTGGCGGTTCTCGGCGAAGACCTCCTCGGAGTACTGGCCCCCGCCCGCCATCTCCGCCCAGTGGCCGGCGTTCGCGGCGGCGGCGACGATCTCGGGGGCGACGGTCGTCGGGGTCATGCCGGGCAGGAGGATCGGCGACCTGCCGGTGAGGCGCGTGAAGGCGGTGTCGGCGCGGACGGAGCCGTCGGGGAGGGCGACGAGGCGCGGCGCGAAGGATTCCCATGAAGCGGGGGCGTGCGGGGCCGATCCGGGGGCGTCGAGGGCGGTGCGCGCGCGCCGGGTCGAGGCGTCGAGGAGGAGGGCGCCCGTGCCCGCGAGGAGGGGCTCGGTGAGGCGCCCGACCATCGGGGTGGGTCCGAGGTCGAGGAGGACGCGCGTTCCGGCCTCGAGTGCGCGGGCGACCTGCGCGGACCAGTCGGCGGGTTCGACGAGGATCCGGGCGGCGAGGCTGCGCGCGCGATCGGCGTCGATCTCGCGTCCAGCGGTGATGAGGGCGTCGACCCAGGAGTCGACGAGGACGAGGGCCTCGTCGAGGAGGGGGGAGTGGAAGGGGGCGCCGATGGGGAGCGGGTCGAAGACGGGGGTGAGCGGCGAGCCGCCGTGGAGGCGCTCCTCGAGTTCGCGGTTCGCGCTCTTCGCGCGGGCCTCGAGGGTGAGCCGGGCCCGGGAGAGCGCTTCGGGCCGACCGGAGAGGACGAGCGCTGCGGGGCCGTTGACGACCGCGATTCCCGCGTCCTCGATGTCGGCGATGACTTCGGCGACGAGGCCGTGCGGGAGGCCGCGGACGGCGAGCATGGGGGAATCCGCGCCGCCCGGGCGCGCTCCGAGGCGCTGGGTGACGGATTCGGCGGCCGCGCCGATGAGGAGGGACAGGGCGAGGACGGATCGGGCGCCCGGCTCCTCGCCGCGGATGCGGGCGCGGAGGAGTTCGGCGCCGAGGATCCCCTGGGAGTGGCCGAGGATCACGAGCGGCTCGCGGGTGAGGTCGAGGCCGAGGGCGTCGAGGTCGGCGAGGGCGCCGAGCTGGGCGAGGAGGATGCCCGGTCCGGAGACGGCCGGGGCGAGGTCGGCGGGGGAGTCGTCCGCCCCGGCGAGGACGGCCTCGAGCCGTTCGGCTGCGCCGGGGGCGGCGGTGAGCAGATCGAGGGCGATCGGCGCGACGAACTCGCGGGCTTCGCCGTAGGCGCGTCGGATGTCCTCGCCGGCGCGCGGGAGGGCGAGGGATTGCGCGAGGGCGGGCCGCCAGGCGGAGCCCTGACCGCCGAGGAGGAGGGCGAGGGGCGAGCCGAGGGCGTCGAGTGAATCGAGGGCGCTGGTCATCGTGTATTTCCGTTCTTCTTCGTGCGGGTCTGGTGGGGGTCCGTCACAGGGGGGCGTTGTCGTGGACCCTGGGGGAGTGGACGGTGCGGTCCTTGCGGGCGAGGAGGCGCAGCGAGGAGGCGATCGCCTCCCGCGTCCTCCCCGGTTCGATGAGGCCGTCGAGTTGGCCCCCGCGCAGGGAGAGGTTGGGGTTGACGGAGTGCTTCTCGTAGAGCTCCTGGTAGTGGGCGCGCTGTTCGGCGATGTCGCGGCCCTGCTGCCCGGCCTCGGCGAGCTGACGGCGGAAGACGATGTCGACCGCGCCCTCGGAGCCCATGACGGCGATCTGGGAGGCCGGCCAGGAGAAGCTGACGTCTGCGCCGAGGGACTTCGAGCCCATGACGATGTAGGCGCCGCCGAAGGCCTTGCGGATGATGACGGTGACGAGGGGGACGCTCGCGCTCGCGTAGGCGGTGATGAGCTTGGCTCCGCGGCGGATGATCCCGGCGCGCTCCTGTTCGGAGCCGGGCCGGTAGCCGGGGACGTCGACGAGGGTGACGACGGGGATCCCGAAGGCGTCGCAGAAGCGGACGAATCGGGCGGCCTTCTCCGAGGCGTCGACGTCGAGGGTGCCCGCGTCGACGGCCGGCTGGGAGGCGACGATCCCGGCGGGGCGCCCCTCGAAGCTCGCGAAGCCGATGAGGATCGAGGGGGCGAAGAGGGGTTGGACTTCGAGGAATTCCTCGTTGTCGGCGATCGCCTCGACGACCTCGACCATGTCGTAGGCCTGCTTGGGGGATTCGGGGACGAGGTCGCCGACGCGCGAGGCGTTCTCCGGTTCGCTCAGCCCGGGGTCGTAGGAGAAGATGGGCGCGGGCTCTGCGCAGTGGGAGGGGAGGTAGGACAGGAGGGTGCGCGCGTAGTCGAGCGCTTCGCTTTCGTCCTCGGCGAGGAAGTGGGCGACGCCGGAGACGGAGTTGTGGAGGTCTGCGCCGCCGAGGTCCTCGGCGGCGATGTCCTCCCCGGTCGCGGCCTTCACGACGGAGGGGCCGGTGACGAACATGTACGAGGAGGCCTTCGTCATGATGATGAAGTCGGTGAGGGCCGGCCCGTAGACGGCGCCGCCCGCGCAGGGGCCGAGGATGACGGAGATCTGGGGGACGACGCCCGAGCATTCGCTCGTCTTCTTGAAGATCCGCCCGTACTGGGCCAGCGCCGTGACGCCCTCCTGGATGCGCGCGCCCCCCGAATCGAGGAGGGCGATGATCGGGATCCGCAGGGAGAGGGCGCGGTCCATGAGGCGGAGGATCTTGTCGCCCTCGACCTGGCCGAGGGTGCCGCCCTGGACGGAGAAGTCCTGGGCGTACACGGCGACGGGCCGCGAGTCGATCGTGCCCGCGCCCGTGATGACGGCCGAGCCGAGGGCGCCCTTGTCGATGTCCCCGCCGGCGAAGCGGTCGAGTTCGGTGAAGGAGCCCTCGTCGAGGAGTTCGCCGATGCGTTCGCGGGCGGTCAGCCTCCCGTGGGGGTGCTGGCGGGAGCGGGCGCGCTCTTCGGCGGCTTCGACGACCTCGCGGTTGCGGGCGGCGAAGTTCTCGCGGGAGACGGCGGCGCCCTCCTCGGGCCGGTCCTGCGCTCCCGCTGCCGGGAAGTCGTTCGCTTCGGTCATCGCGTCTCCTCTTCGGCTTCGACGAGGACGAGGAGGTCCCCGGCTGTGACGGAGTCCCCGGCGGCGACGCGGATGTCGGCGATCCTCCCGCCCCGGTGGGCGAGGATCGGCTTCTCCATCTTCATCGATTCGAGGACGAGGACGAGGTCCCCCGCTGCGACGCTCTGTCCGACTTCGACGAGGACGCGGACGACGGTCGCCTGGATCGGTGCGCGGAGGGCGGGGCCGGAGTCGGCGGTGCCCCGCTCCTCGCGGCGTCCGCCGCGCTTGCGGAGGTGCTGGGTACGGGCCGGTCGGTCGAGGGGCGCTCCGCTCCTGCCGGTGAGCTCGAAGAACTCCCGGGGGAGGCGGAGCGTGGTGCGGCGCCCGTCGAGTTCGATCGTGAAGGACTCCATGTCCTCCGGTTTCGCGCCTTCGCGCGCGCCCCGGGCGGGGCGCGCGGGGGAGGGGCCGGAGTCGGCGAGTTCGTCGAGGATCCTCGATTCCTCGAACCACTTCGTGTGGACGGCGAAGGGGCTTTCGCCCTTCGGCCACCGTTCGGCGGGCGAGTCCGCCGAGCCGGGGAGGGGAGGGCGGGCCGCGGGCGAGTCCGGGCCGCAGAAGTCGGGGTGGGTGATGATCTTCTCGATGAGGGGGACCGAGGTCGGCAGGCCTTCGAGTGAGAACTCGCCGAGGGCGCGTCTCAGCCGCGCGAGTGCGTCGGCGCGGGTAGGGCCGGAGACGATGAGCTTTCCGATGAGGGAGTCGTAGTCCGGGCTGATCGCGTCGCCGGGGCGGATGAAGGCGTCGACGCGCACTCCGGGGCCGCCGGGCCAGGAGATCCGCGAGATCCGGCCGGTTGCGGGCATGAGCCGGGCGGCCGGGTCCTCGGAGGTGATGCGGACCTCGAAGGAGTGGCCGCGTGCGGGCCCGGGCGGGGAGAGGGGCAGTCCGGCGGCGATGCGGATCTGCTCGGCGACGAGGTCGAGGCCCGCGACCTCTTCGGAGACGGTGTGCTCGACTTGGAGGCGCGGGTTGACTTCGAGGAAGTAGACGCTCGAGTCCTCGCCGACGAGGAATTCGCAGGTCCCGACGCCGATGTAGTCGACGGCCTCGAAGAGGGCGCGGGAGTGGGATTCGAGGGCGCGTTCGACGGCGGGCGGCAGGTGCGGGGCGGGCGCCTCCTCGACGAGCTTCTGATTGCGGCGCTGGACCGAGCAGTCGCGGGTCGTCACGACTTCGAATCCGCCGTGGGCGTCGCGGGCGCACTGCGTTTCGACGTGCCGCGCCCTCGTCACCATCTTCTCGACGAAGCAGCCGCTCAGGGGCGCGGAGCCGAGGAGGATGTCGAAGTGGCCGAGGACGTCGTCCTCGGAGTCGAAGCGCGTGATTCCGCGCCCGCCGCCGGCGTCGGCGCGCTTGACGAGGACGGGGTAGCCGGAGCGGCGCGCGAAGTCGAGGAGCCGGTCGCGGGCGGCGTCGGGCCGGGTGGGCAGGGGCGCTCCGGGGATGACGGGGACGCCGGTCTTCGTCGCGATCGCGCGGGCGGAGATCTTGTCGCCGAGGGAGCCGATCGCGTTCGCGCTCGGGCCGATCCACACGAGCCCGGCCTTGCGGACCGCGGCGGCGAAGTCGGCGTTCTCCGAGAGGAAGCCGTATCCGGGGTGGATCGCGTCGGCCCCCGACTTCTTCGCCGCCGTGAGGATCGCCTCGATCGAGAGGTAGGTGTCGGCGGGGGCGGATCCGCCCAGGGCGAGCGCTTCGTCGGCGAGGTCGCAGGCGAGGGAGTGCATGTCCTGGTCGGAGTAGACGGCGACCGAGGCGAGGCCGAGGTCGCGGGCCGTCCGGATGATGCGGACGGCGATCTCGCCGCGGTTGGCGATGAGGATCTTGCGGATCGGGCGTTTCGCGCGGCGTTTGAAGAGGAAGCTCATGGGCGGTCTCCTCGGGTCGGTGCGGGCAGGTCGACGTCGCCCGCGGTGATGGTGAGGCGCCGCCCTCGGGCGTCGAGGGCGAGGAGGGCGCCGTCGGCGGCGAGGCCGTCGGGGAGGATCGGCAGGGGTGGGCGTCCGGGGAGGCGCAGCGTCGTCCATTCGCCGAAGGGGAGGAGGCGGGAGGTGCAGGCCTCGTGCCAGGAGGAGGGGTCGGCGGCGAGGAGGGAGGCGAGGGCGGTGATGATCGAGGGGAGGATCGACTCGCGCGCTTCGGAGGGGGTCTCGCCTTCGAGGAGGGGGATTGCTCCGGCGCCTTCGCCCGCGCTTTCAGGCGCCGTCTCGAGGTTGACTCCGATGCCGACGCCGATCCGGTGGAGCCCCGTGGTCGGGTCGGCTCCGAGGTGCTCGCAGAGGATCCCCGCGACTTTGCGGCCGTCGATGAGGACGTCGTTCGGCCATTTGAGGATCGGGGAGGGGCCGCGCGCTTCGAGGGCTTCGGCGACTGCGATCCCGGCGAGGAGCGGGGTCCATGAGAGGTGGTGCTCGGGCGTTTCGACGAGGATCGCCGTGAGGATCGAGGAGGAGGCGTCCTCCCATCTGCGGCCCGAGCGTCCGCGGCCCGCTGTCTGGTGGTCGACGAGGATCGTCGTGAAGGGGGCGAGTCCTTCCTCGGCTTCGGCGCGCGCGAGGACGGCGAGGGCGGAATCGACCTCGCCAAAGCGGCGGAGCGCGCAGCGGGCGGGGGAGTCGGGGGCGGTGTTCATCGGGTCCCACCCTGGGGCGCGTCGCGGGGGTGCGCGAATACGGTTCCGTATATTCGGCGGGATCCTGCGAAAAAGTTCAGTATTTGAACTACCGCGGAATCTCAAGGGGTGAGAGGCGTGGAAGGGGATCCGCTTCCCTGGGCGCCCCTCCCGCCCCGCTCAACTGCGCGGGCGCGAGGAGGCGTAGAGGATCGTGAGGACGACCTCGAGGATCTCGCGCGCCGCAGAGGACTTCGCCCCGGCTCGCGGGGCCGGGGATGCGGGCTCCTCGGAGCCCCGGGGCCGGTCATCGGCCCCGACCCGCCTGGAGGCGGAGAGCCTCCAGCCCGCGATCGCAGAAGCGCGCAGGACGACGCCGATCACCGAATGCGTGAGGGCCCGCCGCGAGGAGACGAGCTCGCGGCCCGCCGCAGACAGGATCGTCACGAGGACCAGGCCGAGTTCGTCGACGAACTCCTCATTGATGCCGCTGAATCGCTCGGCCCATTCGGGGTCGCGGATCGAGCGGAGGATGAGCTCGGAGTGAAGGAGGAAGAGGTCCCGCTCGACGCCGATCGCGTCGAGCGCCTCGAAGAGGAGGTTCTCCATGAGGAGCGCCTCGGAGTCGCGATCCCCGTCTGCTCGGGCGGGCGCGGATTCGTCGCCCGAGGCGCTCCAGCGCTCGACGGTCGCGCGGAGGCGCTCGATGAGGCCCGCGTACTCCTCCTCTGCGAGGGCGGCGAGGAGGGAGTCCTTCGAGGAGAAGTTCGAGTAGAAGGCCCCGCGGGTGAAACCGGCGGCCTTGCAGATGTGCTCGAGCGAGGTCGCCTCCATGCCCTCGTTGATGATGATCCCGCGCGCGGCTTCGATGAGCCGGTCCTGGGTCTGAAGTCGATTGCCCACGGCGTCCCCCTCGGATCGGTGCTGCTCGTCGTGTTGATCGTAGAGGCCCCTCGTGGGCTCCGCCCGGGCTCGTCCGCGCGGCGCCGATCCTCCCTGTTCCCTTCCGGTCGGGAGGCTCTCGGCGGGTACGGCGGGGACTCGCTCCCCGTCATCGGCGGTCTGCGCGCGAGTCCGTCGGCTTCCCCGGTGCGCTTTCAGGGCGCCGCCCAGAATCGCTCGATGCGCTCTTGCAGGTAGGGGGTCAAGAGATCGATGAAGCGCTCGCGCGGCATGGAGGCGATCGGTTCGAGTTTCACGATGTAGCGCATCGATGCGATCCCGTACATGGTGCCCAGGGTGAGGGCGATCTGCTCGCCGAAGCGCTCGTCCGCTCCGAGGTAGTCGCCGACGAGGTCGATGATCTCGGTGCGGATGTACGTGCGGAAGCGGCGCGAGGTCGCGGCATCCGTCAGCAGCGCGCGCATCAGGGCGAAGAGGGTGTCGGCTGTGAGCTTCTCCTCGTAGATCGAGATCCCGTATTCGAGGAGGCGCCGGGCCGCGCCCTCGGGACCCGGGGCGAGCAGGCGGATGACTTCGGCCGCGGGGTCGAGGGGCAGGTCCATGCATGCGCGGAAGAGTTTCTGCTTGGAGCCGAAGTAGTAGGAGACGAGGGCGGGGTCGCATTCGGCGCGCCGGGCTATGGCGCGAACCGTCGCCCCGTCGTATCCGCGTTCGATGAACTCCTCCCGGGCGGCGGTGAGGATCCGGGAACGGACTTCGCCCCGGGCGGCGGCGGGGCCTCTGTGGCTTGAGCCGGAGGAGCGGGTCCTCGAGGCGCCCGCACTTCGAGAAGCCGCCCGCTTCAGAGAGTCGGCGGCGATTTGCGTCATCTGGATCTTCTCCTAATGAGTGCACCGGGTTTCCACGCGCGGGCTGTTCCGCCCTCGTCCCCATTGTCGTCGGAATCTGAGAATCCTGCTTGATTCCGTGCCTTGGGCGACGTGACGATCCGGGGTCTCACTGTATTTTCATCACCCTGGAAATTTCTGCTCGCCCCTCCTAATTTCACGAGTGTGGAAATGATGCGAGAAGACCCCGACCGCAGCCCGCAGGCGACCACCGCGAAACAGACCCCCGACCACCCCTGCTCCCTCGGCATCGACGTGGGCTCGACGACGGTCAAGGCCGTCCTCCTCGACGCCGACACCATCCTCTTCGCCGACTACCGCCGCCACAACGCCGACGTCCGCGCCGAACTCGCCAGACTCCTCGCCGATATCGGAGCCGAGTACCCCGGCCTCGAAGTCCGCGCCGCGATCACCGGCTCCGGCGGCCTCGCCGCGGCCCGCGCCATGGGCATCCCCTTCGTCCAGGAGGTCATCGCCGGCACCGAATCCGCCAAACGCCTCCACCCCGAAGCCGACGTCATCATCGAGCTCGGCGGCGAGGACGCGAAACTCACCTACCTCCACCCCACCCCCGAACAGCGGATGAACGGCACCTGCGCGGGCGGGACCGGCGCCTTCATCGACCAGATGGCGACCCTGCTCAAGACCGACGCCTCCGGCCTCGACGAGCTCGCAGCGCGCCACACGCAGCTCCACCCCATCGCCTCGCGCTGCGGCGTCTTCGCCAAATCCGACCTCCAGCCCCTCATCAACCAGGGCGCCGCCCACGAGGACCTCGCCGCCTCGATCTTCACCTCCGTCGCCACCCAGACCATCGCGGGCCTGGCGAACGGACGGCCGATCCGCGGCACCGTGATGTTCCTCGGGGGCCCGCTCCACTTCCTCCCGCAGCTCCGCGCCGCCTACCGGGCCCTCCTGCCCAAGGCCGACGCCTTCATCACGCCCGAGAACGCCCAGCTCTACGTCGCGATCGGCGCAGCGCTCCTCGCCGAGCGCGACCACCGCCGCGCCCTCGCCGCCGCTTCCCCCGAGCCCTCCGTTCACGAGGGCGGGGCCGGCGAGACTGCGGGAGGCGCGACGAAGACCGATTCCGCCCGCCCTCTGCTCTCCCTCATCGATTCCCTCAAGACCGCGACGATCATCGCCGAATCCCCCCGCATGCGCCCCCTCTTCGCCAGCGAGGCCGAACGCGCCGAATTCACCGAGCGCCACGGCGCCGAGGTCATCGAGAAGGCCGACATCTCCCAGGCCCAGGGGCGCTGCTGGCTCGGCGTCGACGCCGGATCGACGACCATCAAAGCCGTCCTCATCGACGAATTCGACCGCATCGTCTTCACCCACTACGCCTCGAACGAGGGCGACCCCGTCGCCGCGGCCGTCGAGATCGTCAAGCGCGTCCGCTCCGAACTGCCCGCAGGCGCCGTCATCGGCCGCGCCTGCGCGACCGGCTACGGCGAGAACCTCGTCACCGCGGCCCTGACCATGGACGAGGGCGAGATCGAGACGATGGCCCACTTCCGCGCCGCCGAGCACATCGCGCCCGGCGTCACCTCGGTGATCGACATCGGCGGCCAGGACATGAAGTACCTGCGCATCCGCGATCGCGCGGTCGATTCGATCAGCGTGAACGAAGCCTGCTCCTCGGGCTGCGGCTCCTTCCTCCAAACCTTCGCCGAGACGATGGGGGTCGACGTCCGCACCTTCGCGAAGGCCGCGATGGACTCGACCTCGCCCGTCGACCTCGGCACCCGCTGCACGGTCTTCATGAACTCCTCCGTCAAGCAGGCCCAGAAGGAGGGCGCCGACGTCCGCGACATCTCCGCGGGCCTGTCCTACTCGGTCGTGCGCAACGCCCTCTATAAGGTCATCAAGCTCAAGGACCCCTCCGACCTCGGCGAGCGCGTCGTCGTCCAGGGCGGCACCTTCCTCAACGACTCCGTCCTGCGCGCCTTCGAGCTCCTCACCGGGCGCGAGGTCGTCCGCCCCGACATCGCCGGCCTCATGGGCGCCTACGGGGCCGCCCTCACCGCGCGCATGCACGACTCGGGGCAGGGCGAGTCGACCCTGGCGCGCATCGAGGACCTCGAGTCCTTCTGCGTCGAGACGACCCGCAAGACCTGCCGCCTGTGCCAGAACCACTGCCGGATGACGATCTCGACCTTCTCCAACGGCGAGCGCTCCGTGTCCGGCAACCGCTGCGAGCGCGGCGCCTCCCTCGAGCGCATCCCCAAGAAGTCCGAACTGCCGAACATGTTCGACTGGAAGTACAAGCGGATCTTCGGCTACCGGCGCCTCACGGAGGCGAAGGCCTTCCGCGGCGACATCGGCGTGCCCCGCGTCCTCGGCATGTACGAGAACTACCCCTTCTGGTTCACCATGCTCACGAAGCTCGGCTTCCGCGTCATGGTCTCGGGCCGCTCCAACCACGAGCTCTTCGAGACCGGCATGGAGTCCATCCCCTCGGAGAACGTCTGCTACCCGGCCAAACTCGTCCACGGGCACATCGAGTCCCTCCTCGACAAGGGGATCCGGACGATCTTCTACCCCTGCGTGAACTACGAGCAGGAATCGACCGGCGCGGACAACCACTTCAACTGCCCCGTCGTCGCGACCTACCCCGAGGTCATCCGCAACAACATGGAGCGCCTGAACGAGCCGGGCGTGAAGTTCATCAGCCCCTTCGTCAACCTCGGCAACCGCGACTACCTGCACGCCCACCTCGTGAGAACCTTCGCCGAGTACGGCTACGAGATCCCCCTCGAGGAGATGAGGGCCGCACTCGACGCCGCCTGGGACGAGGACGCGGCGGTGAAACGCGAGATCAGGGAGAAGGGCGAGGAGTCCATCGCCTGGATGCGCGCCCACGGGGTCCGCGGCATCGTCCTCGCCGGGCGCCCCTACCACCTCGACCCCGAGATCAACCACGGCATCCCCGAGGTCATCGTCGGCCTCGGCATGGGCGTCCTCACCGAGGACGCGGTCGTCGACGGCCGCCTCGAGCGGCCCCTGCGCGTGCGCGACCAGTGGAGCTACCACTCGCGCCTCTACGAGGCCGCCGCCCGTGTCGGCGACGAGCCCGACCTCGAGCTCGTCCAGCTCAACTCCTTCGGCTGCGGCGTCGACGCGATCACCGCCGACCAGGTCCAGGAGATCCTCGAAGGCCGCGGCGACGTCCACACGGTGCTGAAGATCGACGAGGTCTCCAACCTCGGCGCCGCGAAGATCCGGCTGCGTTCGCTCGATGCGGCCGTCGCTGAAAGGGCCTCCGTCTCCGAGCGCATCGACACCGCCCTCGTCGATCCCGCCGAAGCGGCCGCCGCGGCCGAAGGCGAAGGCGTCGCCGCCGGGCACATCCGCCCGCGCGCCGTCTTCACGAAGGAGATGTTCGACGCCGGCTACGAGATCCTCGCCCCCCAGATGGCGCCGATCCAGTTCCGCCTCGTCATGCCCGTCCTCAAGCGGGCCGGGTTCAGGGTCCGACTCCTCGAGCGCACGAGTCGCGACACCATGGAGACCGGCCTGA
Source organism: Schaalia sp. (assembly GCF_050312375.1). Taxonomy (NCBI): domain Bacteria; kingdom Bacillati; phylum Actinomycetota; class Actinomycetes; order Actinomycetales; family Actinomycetaceae; genus Schaalia; species Schaalia sp. Next base: position 52,196 of record NZ_JBNOYB010000115.1, on the reverse strand, counting down.
AGTTCGTCAACAACGACGCCTGCTACCCGGCGATCGTCGTCATCGGCCAGCTCATCGACGAGTTCGTCTCCGGGCGCGCCGATCCGGATCGCACCGCCGTCGGCATCACGCAGACCGGCGGCATGTGCCGTGCGACGAACTACGCGGCCCTGCTGCGCAAGGGGCTGCGCGACGCCGGGTACCCGCAGGTGCCCGTCATCGCGCTGTCGGTCCAAGGGCTCGAGGACAATCCGGGATTCCGGACGAGCCTGCCGATGCTTCACAAGGCGATCCAGGCGATCGTCATCGGCGACGCCCTCCAGTCGATGCTCCTGCGCGTCCGCCCCTACGAGGCGGTGCCGGGATCGGCGATGGCCCTCTACCGGCGCTGGGATGCGATCTGCCAGGAGTGGCTCCGGACCGGGGCGTCGCCGACTTTCGGGAAGCGGCTCGGCTACTCGCGCCTCATCGCGGAGTGCGTCAGGGAGTTCGACGCCCTCGAGCTCCTCGACATCCCCCGCAAGCCCAGGGTCGGTCTCGTCGGCGAGATCCTCGTGAAGTTCCACCCGGACGCGAACAACCACGCCGTCGACGTCATCGAATCCGAGGGCTGTGAGGCGGAGCTGCCCGGCCTCATGCAGTTCTTCCACAACTCGGTCGCGACTTCGCAGTGGGACAGGGAGAACCTCGGGATCGACGGGCGGGGCCAGAGGCTCTTGCCGCTCGCGCTGTGGGCGATGCTCCAGTACGAGAAGCCCGTGAAGAGGGCCTTCGCCGCGACGGGCGGCAAGTTCGAGCCGCACCGCGACGTGCGCGACATGGCCGCGCGCTCCCAGGAGATCGCCCGCCTCGGCAACCAGGCCGGCGAGGGCTGGTACCTCACGGCCGAGATGGTCGACATGATCGAGCACGGCTGTCCGAATATCATCTGCGCCCAGCCCTTCGCCTGCCTGCCCAACCACATCGTCGGCAAGGGCATGTTCCGAGCCCTGCGCACCCGCTACCCGGAGGCGAACATCGTCGCCGTCGATTACGACCCGGGTGCGTCCGAGGTCAATCAGCTCAACCGCATCAAGCTCATGCTCTCCACGGCGATCGAGCGCCGCAACGACACGGGGGATGCGGGCGGAGTCTTGCAGCTCCGCGCTTTCGCCCGCACGGGGGACGAGGGCGGGACGCCGCCGGGTGAGGGCGGGACAGCGGTGGGTGAGGGCGAGGGGCCGGAGCCCCCGGTCTGCGGCTGCGGGGGCGCCCGGTCGGCCTCGGCCTGCGGCGGCGCTTCGGGGGAGGAAAGGCCTCATCGGCCCGTCGATCTTGGAATGCCGAGCCTGCCCGGGCGACGAGGGGTTGCTTTCCGCTGACTCGCGCGGGGCGCGTGTCCGTGTCGCGGTGCCGCTTGTCGAGGAATGCCGATGTGGAACGGATCGCAATGAGCTGATCGAATTGGCGGGGTCGGTGGCGGGGGCGCTATACTGGTTCCCACTGGTAGCGTGTCCGAGCGGCCGAAGGTGCAGCACTCGAAATGCTGTGTGGTGTCACAGCCACCCTGGGTTCAAATCCCAGCGCTACCGCCACGGTTCTCCCCGTGATTCCGACGAGAAGTCGGAGTCGCGGGGTTTTCCGTATTGCGCGAAGCGCCCGCCGGGTGTGCGGCGCTCCGGGAGTCCGAGTGACTGCCCTCAGAAAAGCGGTCGGTCGTAGTGACCCTGTACGGCCCCGTTATCGACGTTCTCGATCTGCGTTACGTCGTGAGTGCGCTCGGGGCCTTTTCCAGCGTTCGGTCTTTTGTTCGGGGCCGTTTCCCCTAAGTGGAGGACAGTGGCGGTCAGGCGTAGTCGAATAGGTCGAGCGACCCGGTGAAATGCTCGCGGCTCATTGATGTCGTCCAGATCCGCGCATCGGTCTTGATGTTGCCGAAGGTGCGTTTGTCCGAAGGGTCTACCGTTTGACTGCTTCGATCTTCGAGGCGTTCAAGCGATGTGCTTCGTCGAGGGCGGGGGCTAGGTCGGTGTCTCGTGAGGCAAGGACGACGAGGTCGAATTGACCCGAGCGCGCGAGTCGGACGAGTGCGAGGGCGCACATGACATCGATGCCCTTCTCCCGCCGGGTTGAGCGGATCGGGGTCTTCTTCCCGTCGATCCGTTCCCACTCGTACTTCAAAGGGCGAAGGGTCGTAGAAACAATGCCCTTGTGTCCATGCTCCCACCGTGATTGCTGTTCAAGGTTGCGCCGATAGGCATCCGGATCGTCCTCGGGGATCGGAAGGCCTCGAAACACTTCCACGCGACACACCTCGGACTCGTGTTCGCCGTCCGTGTTGCGCGCCTTGGCGAGTTGCTTGGCTAAGCGGAATGGGGCGATCAAGCCTTCTTCGATAGGGCGCCCTGGAAGGAAGAGCTTCGACGCAGTGAGGTGAACGTTCTGGTAGTCGATGACAATGGCTATGCGCGCGATCATCGCGGGCCCTCCGGATGAAGTAAACCCCGCCAATCCCGGAGGATGACGGGGAGTTATGCGCTCACGGTAGTGGCACGATGCTTGCTTACGCAATCCCTTTGAGTCTTACGGTGTTCGCAGATGCCCGATCCCGTGACCCTTGAACGTCCGCATGCGGGCAGTCCCGTCGTTCAGGGCCTGGCACGGGCGCTTCGGGACGTCGCCGAGGGCGTTGCGCGGAGTCTTCACGATCGCAGGTGAAGGAGCGAGGCCGCCCGGTCAGGCCCTTCTCGCGGGATCGTCATGGGGTCGGATGCCGCAGGGCCCGCTGCGGCCCGCCTTTTCGTCCGCGCCTCCCGAATCGAGAGGCCCCTCGATTCAGTCGAATAAACGCAAAACTCTCGCTCGCGCCTAAAACTCAGGGGCGGGCGGAATCCCGGTGGATTCCGCCCGCCCCTCTGATGCGCGTGCTCAGCGCCTTCTCAGGCGACGCGAGCGAAGCATGACCAGAGCGCCTCCGACGAAGGCGAGCGCGAGGATCGCCGTCTGGATCTGGGCGAGGTCGGACACGCCGGTATGGGCGAGTCCGGCAGCGGCCAGATCGTTGGCGTCAGGGGTACAGGGCTTGCCGTCCGCATCGACCCACACCGTCGTCGAGCCCGCGGGGCCGATGGAGGGGCCGAGGTCGAAGTGCCCGTCACTGATGCCGTCTGCGGAACCGACGTCAATGGTGAGGACCGTCGAGCCGCTGAGCTCCGAACCGTCCTTCGCGCGGGTCGTCATCGTGATTCCGAGCTCGTAGCGCCCGGGCTTGGTGAAGACCCAGTTCGGGTGGACGTGGGTGTTGGGGGCGACCGTCGTGGAGCCGCTCGCGCTCCCGTCCCCTCCGGAGAACCAGATGCTCCCGACGCTCGCCGACAGCCCCCGCCCGAATTCGAACACCTCGAGCCTTCCGGGTCCGGAGAAGGAGGTGAGTGCGAAGGTCGTCGGCCCCTGGGCCTTCTCGCCGAGGCTGGGATGCTGGGTGTTGACCCCGATCCAGGGGACCCCGGCGACTTGCGACATCGAAATCATCCAGACGGATGATCCCTTGGAGATCGCGCCGATGTCCATGGGGACGGTCGCCTTCCCGGCATCGGAGATCGAGAAGGCCAGGCGCTGCGGATCCACCCATTCGCCGGGCGAGGTGCGGTCGTCCTTGATGCGGGGGAGGAGGGTATCGGCGCCCGAACCGCCGCTCTGCTTCGGGAAGCACTTCGCCTTGGCGACGCTCGGAGCCGAGGAGCTGTGAGCGGTCCCGCCGGAGGTCGAAGGAGTCGGGGAAGCCGAGGTGGAGCCCGCCGGGGAGACGGACGGCGACGGGGTTTCGACGGCCGGGGCTGCGGAGTCGGGCGAGGGCTTCTTCTCGGACTCGGGCTTCTTCTCGGGTTCGGGGGTCTTGTCGTCGCCGACCTTCCAGGTGTAGGTCGCGACCCGTGACAGCGCTTCGCCCGAGCCGTTGAGGGCCTTCGCCTTCGCCCGCACCTTCATCGTGTAGGTGCCGGGAGCGGAGAAGAGCCAGTTCGTGTGGACGTGGGCCGGGTGCGCCTGGCGGATCACCGATCCTGCGCCGATTTCGAGTTTGCCGTTCGTGAAGGCGGGCGTCACGCCCCCGAAGGTCTTCGTGTTGAACATGTACGCCTTGGCGCCCTCGGGAGCGCTCATCGAGACGATCTCGAAATCGACTGCTTCGAAGTCGGGTCGAACGCCGTTCGTGTCCCATCCGGGGAAGAGCATCTCCTGCTGCTTGAGGCCTCCCGCGTCGAGGAAGTACCCCGACTTCGGCAGGTTCGGTGCGATCTGCTTGTCGAAGGAGATGAAGGAGTTCTGGCCGATCCGCAAGGTGACATCGGCAGGATCGCGCAGGACCGGAGTGCCCTTCGAATCGTCCTTCGTCACGAGGTACAGCAATCCGTTCTTCGCGATCGCCGTGAACAGGTCGAGGTGCCCGTGGGAGATCTCGACCTTCTCGTCCACCGCTCCGATCGCCTTGGGCGAAGGCCCGAGGTCTTCCGGGGTCGAGGGGACCGGCGTGATCGGCTTCGAGGAGGAAGCGACGTTCATGACGGAGAAGGCGGTGGGATCTTCGCCGACCGGGCCTGCGGAGAGGTTGTACATGCCCGGCTTGAGCGAGGCGGGCAGGGCGAGGGAGAGGGTGGCCTTGCCGTCCTTGCCGACGGGGACGTCGGAGACGAGGGGCGTGCGCGTGAAGGGGGTGCTGAGCGCGGTGAGCGCGGCTTCGATCCGGCTGTCAGGGGTGAAGCCCTTGGCGAGGACCTCGACCGTCGCTCCCGGGGTGATCGACGCGCCCGGCGTTCGGATCTCGAGGCTCGGTTCATCATCGTCGGAATCGGGCTGATCCGGCGAGGGGGAATCTCCGGAGCCGACCGAGGGGTCGGCCGGGTTGGGCTCGACGATGAAGGTGTAGGTCTCCTCCGGGGACTTGAGTTCGCCCGAGCCGTCGGCCTTCGTAACGACCGCCTGGGCCTTGACCGTGTAGGTGCCGGGGCGGCTGAAGAGCCAGTATCCGTGGGTGTGCCCGCTGACGGGCAGAACCGCGCCCGCGGTGAGGTAGGGGCTGTTGTTCGTGAGAACCGGCGGCAGCGTCCCCTGCAGGGTCTGCGTTCCCGTCAGGACGATCCTTCCGGGGCCCTCCACCGAGGTGAAACGGACTTCGGCCTTCGAGAAGCCGTTGCCCGCGTAGTCGTCGATCGACCAGCCCGGGGAGTAGATGTTCATCGTGCGGCTCTGGGCGTTCGAGTGGTATCCGGCCGTCTCCTGGATGGAGCCCTTGAAGTTGCCGGTCTTCGCGTAGCGCTCCTTGACGAACACCATCGTTACCGAGGAGGGGACGCGGGCAGTCGGCTCTGAGGCGCTGACATCCTCCTTGAGGAAGAGCTGGGGGGTGCCTCCGCGGGTGCCGATGTAGAAGGCGTCCATGTGGCCGGACTTGAAGGTGACCGGAGTGGAGATCGGCGAGTAGCTGCCGCTTCCGCTGGGGGATCCGCCTTCCGGCTTGCCGCTCGGATCGTCCTCGTCGGAGTCGGAGTCGGAGTCGGTATCGTCGGAGTCCGCGTCGTCTGAATCGGTGCTGGAATCGTCCGAATCGCTGTCCGACTCGTCTTCGGATTCATCGGAGCCGGTGTTGTCGTCCGCGTCGTCCTCGTTGCCCGTGATCACCGGGGGCTCCGCCAAAGAGGTCTGCTTGACCTTGAAGACGGTCGTGAACGGTGCGGATTCCACGGTCTCCCCGGTGCTCTTCACGCCGACGGCCTTCGCCTGCAGGCGGTATTCCCCGGCGGCGGTGAAGAACCAGTGGGCGTGGGTGTGCCCGAAGACGGGCAGGGAGACGCCCGACTCGACGTAGTAGGTCCCGTTGGGGATCCCGCTGGTGCCGAATCCTTCGAGCGCCTTCGAGTCCTGCAGTTGATTGCCGAGGGCGGTGATCTCGCCGATCCGCTCGGTCGGGATGAGGAACTTTGCGAAGGGCTCCTCCGACGACAGCCTGTTCCCCATGATCGCGACCTCTCCGGGGCCCTGAACCGAGGTGAAGTCGATGCGCACGGAGCTGAATCCGTTCTCGCGGAAGGAGGGAGCCGACCATCCGGGTTCGAAGTAGTTGGCGTTCTCGGAGGCGGTGTAGTAGCCGACGTTCCCGCGATCGAGGTAGGGGGCGAAGGGCTCGTAGCGGCCGTAGGTGTCGGCGCTGATGACGAAGGCGACGTCGTCGGGATTGTGCTTCTGGTTGTGGATCCCGTTGTTGACGAGGACCTTTGGCGCCCCTGAGGCGGTCTCGATGTAGAAGGCGTCGGTGTGGCCCGCATCGATGTCAAGGCGTTCGCTCGCTTGAGCGGGTGGTGCCAGCATGGAAACGGCGACGGCGCATGCCAATAGCCCCGCCGCGATTCGCGACTTCGTGAATATCATCTCTGCTTCCTGTTGGTGGGTGCGACGAGTCGCGTGAAACCGCGTTTTCGCGGTGATCGATGCGACTGTTGAGCACATCCAGACTAATGAGATCGATTCTCAGTAGCAAGCGAGAGAGGTTATGCTCACCTTATGTCCCGGCCGGGGGGTCGGGCCTCCGGGAGCGGGACGATCCCCTCTCGAGTCTGTCAATCGAATGTCAGACTTGCTACGCTCGGCGCATGAGCACAGACTTCCTCGCTCGCGCCGAAGCGGCGGAGCGGAATTCGAGGGCCCGCGATGACGCGGACCGCCCGGCCTTCCATGTCGCGCCCCCCGTCGGGCGCCTCAACGACCCCAACGGCCTCATCGTCGACGGCGAGGACTACCACGCCTTCTTCCAGTACACGCCCGAGCATCCGCTCAAATTCGTCTACTGGGGGCATGCGGTCTCGAAGGACCTCGTCCACTGGGACTACCGGGCCCCCGCGATCCTCCCCGACTCCCATCAGGATGCCAATGGCGCCTACTCGGGCACGGCGATCGGCGTCGAGGGCGGCGTTGAACTCTGGTACACGGGGAATTACAAGGACCCTGGGACGGGGGAGCGCGAAGCGACCCAGTGCCTCGTCGAAACCTCGGACCTGCGGACCTTCGTGAAGACGCGCGAAGCGATCATCGCCCGCCAGCCCGAGGGCTACACCGCCCACTTCCGCGACCCGCAGGTCTGGAAGGATCCCGATGATCCCGCCGGGTCCTACCGGATGATGCTCGGCGTCCAGCGCGCGAACCTCACCGGAGCGATCCTCCTGTACCGTTCGAGCGACCGGAGGAACTGGGTCTGCGAGGGCGAGATGACCTTCCCCGATGCGGGCGGCGCCTTCGACGACTTCGGCTATATGTGGGAGTGCCCGAATCTCGTCCGCCTGCGCGACGAGGCGAGCGGCGATGTCCGTGACGTCCTCATCTTCTGCCCGCAGGGCATCAGCCCCGAGCGCGAGGGCTTCGAGAACGTCTTCCCCTGCGTCTACGTCGTCGGAAACCTCGTCGGCACTGAGCTGCGCGGCGCGGACGGCGCCTTCGAGGAGGTCGACAGGGGCTTCGAGTTCTACGCGCCCCAGGTGTACGCGCGCCGCGGCGCCGACTGGGGGGATTTCGACTCCGACGATCCGGCCCTCCTCATCGGCTGGGCCGGCAATGCGGGCGAGGACGATCAGCCCTCCATCGAGTCCGGCGGCTGGGTCCACTGCCTCACCAGTCCGCGCGCCCTCGCCCTCGTCTCGGGCCGCCTCGTGCAGCGCCCCTTCCTCCCCGGCCTGCCGCTCGTGCCGGCTTCGGCCCCCTCGATCGGCGAGGGCGGGGCCGGAGGCGTTGTCGAGCTCGAGGGGTCGAGGTCCTGGCGCTATTCGGCCTGCCTGAATCTGCCCGCCGCTTCCGCCCTCGTCCTTGAAGCGGAAAGTGGTGGGGGCGTGCGCATCCGGGTGACTCCGGAATCGCTCGAGGTGGATCGCTCCGCCTCCCGCTATCCGCACGGGGACGTGCGGCGAGTGGCCCTCGAGGCGGGCGAGGCCTCGCGCATCGAGGTCATCCACGACCGCTCGCTCACCGAAATCGTGCTCGGGGACGGGAGTCGGGTCTTCACCTTCCGCTCCTTCCTCACGGGTGAAGGCGCGGGCCTGCGCGTGCTCGTCGAGGGCGGTGCGGGAGTGGTCGCCGCTGAGTCCGCCCGCCTGGATTGAGGTGCCCCGTCTTTGCGGCGCGCCCTTCCCGCTTGGTGAAATCCCAGGTCAGGGCTCAAGCGGGGGAGTAGTCCTCGTCGGGGTCGGGAAAACCTGGGAAATTCGGGGGAATTCCGAGGGGAAATCCTTGCGCGAAGGGTGCGGGCGATCCTAGTATGTCAATCGATTGCTATACCGCCCGGGAGTCATGGTGACACCGTCGTCCTTCCCGGGTCCACCGAGAAAGGAACGTGGAATGGCAATGGATCACGCCAAGGTGGCATCCGAAGTCGTCGAAGCCGTCGGCGGGGCCGCCAACATCACCGCCGCCGCCCATTGCGCGACACGCCTCCGACTCGTCCTCGCGGACGAGAAGAAGATCGACCAAGCGGCCCTCGACGCCAACGAAGATCTGAAGGGGACCTTCGCCGCGGGCGGCATGTACCAGATCATCGTCGGCCCCGGCGACGTCGACATCGTCTACACGCACATGGTCGCCGACCACGGCGTCCGCGAAGTCTCCAAGGACGAGGCCAAGGAAGAGGCCGCGAAGACCGGCAACGTCTTCTCCCGCTTCATCAAGATGATCGCGGACATCTTCGTCCCGATCCTCCCCGCCCTCGTCGCCGGCGGCCTCATGATGGCGATCAACAACGTCCTCACCGCCCAAGGCCTCTTCGGCCCGAAGTCGGTCGTCGAGATGTTCCCCTGGGTCGCCGACTACGCGAACCTCATCAACATGGTCTCGGCCGCGGCCTTCGCCGCGCTCCCCGTCCTCGTCGGATTCTCCGCCGCGAAGCGCTTCGGCGGCAACGTCTACCTCGGCGCCGCCCTCGGCGCGGCGATGATCTCCGGCGACCTCCTCAACGCCTGGAATACGGGCGCGGCCCTCGCCGGACAGGCCGAAGTCCAGTACTGGCACATGTTCGGCATGGACGTCGCGAAGATCGGCTACCAGGCGCAGGTCATCCCCACGCTCGCCGTCACCTACGTCATGTGCCTCATCGAGAAGCAGCTCCACAAGCGACTGTCGGGCACGGTCGACTTCCTTCTCACCCCGCTCGTCACACTCCTCGTCACCGGCTTCCTCGCCTTCATCGCGATCGGCCCCGTCACCCGCATCCTCGCCCAGTGGCTCACCGACGGCATCAACTGGGGCTACACGACCCTCGGCCCGATCGGCGGCCTCCTCTTCGGCCTCGTCTACTCGCCGATCGTCGTCACCGGCCTGCACCAGTCCTTCCCCGCGGTCGAGATCCCGCTGCTGCCCGTCAACGGCGGCATCGGCGACTTCATCTTCCCGATCGCCTCCATGGCGAACATCGCCCAGGGCGCGGCCGCCCTCGCGGTCTTCGCCAAGACCCGCGACGCCAAGCTCAAGGGCCTCGCCGGCGCCGGCGGCGCCTCCGCCGTCTTCGGCATCACCGAGCCGGCGATCTTCGGCGTCAACCTCCGCCTGCGCTGGCCCTTCTTCATCGGCATGATCGCAGCCGCGATCGGCTCGGCGGGCGTCGCGCTCTTCGACGTGCGCGGCCAGGCCCTCGGAGCCGCCGGCTTCGTCGGCTTCGTCTCGATCATCCCGCAGGACATCCCCATGTACCTGCTCCTCGAGGTCGTCGTCTTCGCCCTGTCCTTCGCCGGCGTCTTCGTCTACGCCTCCTCGAAGGGGCGCGCCGACATGCAGGCGAAGAGCGTCGTCCCGGCCGATGCCGCCGATGCCCCGGCCGTAGCTTCGATCCTCGACGCCCCGGCCGCCGCGCCCGCGAGCGGCACCGCCGCCGCATCCTCTCCGGCGCCTGCGAGCGGCGCGCTCCCGTCCGTTGCGGCCAGAGCTGCCGCCCTCGTCGAGCTGCCCGCCGAGGCCGCGAACGACTACACCGTGACCGCGCCCCTCGCAGGAAGGATCGTCCCCCTCGAATCCGTCAAGGACGAGTCCTTCGCCCGCGGGCTCCTGGGCCCCGGCGTCGCGATCGCGCCCGCGGGCGGGGTCGTGGTCTCCCCGGTCGACGGCGTCGTCACCGTCGCCTTCGGCACGGGCCACGCCTACGGCCTCAAAGCGGCCTCCGGAGTGCAGGTCCTCATCCACATCGGCATGGACACCGTCAAGCTCGAGGGCAGGGGCTTCACGCCCCGCGTCGCCAAGGGCGACACGGTCCGTCGCGGTGACGTCCTGGCCGAGGTCGACTGGGATCTCATCCGTGAAGCCGGCTACGACACGATCACCCCGGTCGTCGTGACGAACAAGAAGAAGTTCGACGCCGTTGCGCCCCTCGCCCAGGGCGCGGTGGATCTCGGCGAGGAGATCCTCGCGATCTCCCCGAAGGCCCCCACGGCCTGAGTCGATCAGCCCTCCGTGAGGGGGAGCGCCCCGCCGGGCGCTCCCCCTCACGTCGTTCGGAACAGGATCAGGCGGTCCAGCCCTCGATGAGCGTCACCGGGAACTCGACGGTCCGGGCGATCGCATCGTCCTCGTCGGCGGGGGAAGCGGCTCCCCCGTCCCGCTCGGTCGATCGCGGCGAGGCGATCTGCTCCACCAGGATCTCGACCGCCTTGCGCGCGAGGAGGTCCAGGGGCTGGCGGATCGTCGTGAGGCCGGGCAGGGCCCGCCTCACGGTGCCCGTCCCGTCGAAGCCGATCACGCGCAGATCCCGGGGGACCTCCAGATCGCGCTGACGCGCCCACTCGATCACCTCCGCTGCCGCGAGGTCATCGGTTGCGAAGACCGCATCGATCATCTCAGCCGCGCCGTCCAAGCATTCGGCGACCAGGATCGGCCGCTCCTGCGCGGGGGTGTGGAAGGGCACTTCGAGGACGATCGGCTCGATTCCCGCTTCTTCCAAGACGGAGCGGTAACCGTGCTCGCGGAGATTGAGCGGATGCGAGCGGGAGGTGAGCAGCGCTGGCCTGCGCGCGCCTGCGTCGAGGAGGCGCCGGGTGGCCATTCGGCCGCCCGCCTCGTTCTCGCACCTGACGTTCGGGATCCGCGGCGACAGGGTCCGATCGATCGTCACCAGGGGCATGCGGATCGAGTGGTATTCGTCAAGATCCTCATTGTGGGCGCCGGAGATGATCCCGTCGACGCGATTGCCGACGAGAAGGTCCAGATAGTCGCGCTCCCGATCCGAGCGCCCCATCGAGTTGCAGATGAGGATGCGGTAGCCGTGCTCCGCGAGGGCGTTCTCGATCTCGACCGCGAGCTCCCCGAAGAAGGGGAGGGCGACGGTGGGGACGATGAGCCCGATCGTCTGGGTCGACTTGCCGTGGAGGGAGCGCGCGACCTGGTTGGGGCGGTAGCCCAGGTGCTGGATCGCCGCGGCGACCTTGTCCTTCGTCGCCTGGGAGAGGTAGCCCCGGTTGTTGAGGACGCGGGACACCGTCGTCAGTGAGACCCCCGCCTCTTTGGCGACATCTGCGAGAGTCGGTTCCGACGGTTGTGCCACCCCTGGTCCTCCATTGCTTCGCCGTGAATCCCGCTTCGGATTCCGCGTGTGAGCGCTGATCTGTCGGGGGACAGTCTAGTCTCGCCCTCCCCGCGCGGGTTCCGAAGCGCTGGAGAGCGCGCCCGTTTTCCGCCGGAACTTCGGGAATCCGCGAGCCCTTGACCTTCGAGATGCGCGATCGGGTATCCGTATCGCTCCAAACCCCATACGATGAAGGCAAGAATCGGCTCTGTCCAACGATGGACAGAACCATGAGCGGAAGGAAAGCCCATGATCTCCCGTACCGTTGCCGTCGCTTCCTCGGTCGGTCTTCACGCCCGCCCCGCGGCCCTCCTCGCAGAAGCGGTCGACGACTCCGGCGTCGACATCACCATTTCCTTCAACGGGGACGAAGCCGATGCCGCCTCCCTGCTCGAGATCATGACCCTCGGCGTCAAGCACGGCGATGAGGTCACCCTCTCCACCGACGACGATTCCGCGGGCGACGTCCTCGATTCCCTCGTCGCCCTCCTCTCCCGCGACCTCGACAAGGAGTGACGATGACCGAGCACGCCGTCCTCCACGGAATCGGTGTTTCGGCCGGAACAGCTTCGGGCAAGGCGGCCATCGTCCGCCCCGCGCCGGGCGTGGATCCCGACGAACTGCCGAGCGCCGATCCGGCGGCCGACGGCGCGCGCGTCCGCGCCGCCCTCGCCGTCGTCTCCGCTTCCCTCAAAGAACGGGCGGAGAAGGCCCCTGAGGAATCAGCGCCGATCCTCAATGCGACCGCACAGCTCGCAGCCGATCGCGGCCTGGCCAAGGCCGTCGACAAGAAGCTGAAGAAGGGGCTGGGCGTCACCCAGGCCGTGCACGCGGCCGTCGAGGAGTACGCGGAGATGCTCAAGAGCCTCGGCGGCTACATGGCCGAACGCGCCACCGACCTGTATGACGTGAGGGACCGGGCGATCTGCGAGCTGCGCGGACTGCCCGCTCCGGGCGTGCCCGTCTTCGATGAGCCGGTCGTCCTCGTCGCCCACGATCTCGCGCCCGCGGAAACGGCGACCCTGGACCCCGCGACCGTCAAGGGCATCCTCACCGAAGTCGGAGGGCCGACCTCGCACACGGCGATCCTCGCCGCTCAACTCGGCATCCCCGCGATCGTCAAGGTGAAGGGGATCCTCGAGGTCGAAGAGGGGGAACTGCTCGCGCTCGACGGCGGGGTCGGAGAGGTCGTCGTCTCGCCGACCGCGGAGGAGATCGAGCAGCTTGAAGAGCGCTCCCGGCGTCGGGCGACGGCCCTCGCCGGCTCCTCCGGCGAGGGGGCCACCTACGACGGGTACCGGGTGAAGCTCCTCGCCAATATCGGCACGGTCGACGACGCCCAGCGCGCCGCGGCCTTCGATCTGGAGGGCGCGGGCCTCTTCCGCACGGAGTTCCTCTTCCTGGATCGCGCCGAAGCCCCTTCGCTCGACGAGCAGATCGCGACCTACACGCAGGTGCTCGACTCCTTCGGCGAGCGCCGCGTGGTCGTCAGGACCCTCGATGCGGGTGCCGACAAGCCGCTGAGCTTCGCCGACCTCGGCCCCGAGGCGAACCCCGCGCTCGGACGCAGGGGCCTGCGCCTGTGCCAGGCCCGTGAAGACCTCATCGACACGCAACTCGCGGCCCTCGCCGCCGCCCACACCAAGACCAAGGCCGATCTGTGGGTCATGGCTCCGATGGTGTCGACTCTTGAAGAGGCCGAATGGTTCGCCGAGAAGGCCCGGGGCGCGGGTCTTCCGAAGGTGGGCATCATGATCGAAGTCCCCGCGGCCGCGGTCCGTGCGAACCACCTCCTCGACGTCGTCGATTTCGCGTCGATCGGCACGAACGACCTCACCCAGTACACGATGGCCGCCGATCGGATGGACGGCGAGCTCGCCCCGCTGTTGAGCTCCTGGCAGCCCGCGGTCCTCCAGATGATCAAGTTCGCCTGCGAAGGCGGTCGCGCGACCGGGAAACCGATCGGCGTGTGCGGCGAGGCCGGGGGCGATCCGCTCCTCGCGCTCGTCCTCACGGGCCTCGGCGTGGCGTCCCTGTCCATGGCCCCCTCGAAGGTCAACGCCGTGCGGGCCGCGCTCCGCCTCCACGACCTCGCGACGTGTCAGCAGATGGCGGCCTTCGCCGTCGACGCGCCGACCGCCGAGGAGGGGCGCGCCAACGTGCTGAAGCTCGTCTCCCCGACGATGCTCTCGCTCATCTGAGAGTGGAGACGGCCCGGCATCCGGACCGGTGGGGGATGACGAAGGGGGTCGCACCATGCGGTGCGACGCCCGAGTCCGTCGAGGAATGCCGAGGGCTGCGCCCGCCCTCGACGATCCGAAGAAGGGCGGAAGCGGTGCCGTGACTCGGATCAGGCGGTGACCATGCCCGTGTAAGAACGGGCGTTCGCGAAGCGGGCGGCGACATCCGCCCAGTTCACGACGTTCCACCACGCCTTGACGTAGTCGGCCTTGACGTTTAGGTAGTCGAGGTAGAAGGCGTGCTCCCACATGTCGAGCATGAGGAGAGGAACGGTCGCGACAGGGATGTTGCCCTGCTGATCGGTGAGCTGATAGGTGACGAGGCGGCGGCCGAGCGCGTCCCAGGCGAGGACGCCCCAGCCCGAGCCCTGAAGGCCGAGGGCGGCGGCTGCGAACTGCGCCTGGAACTTCTCGAAGGAGCCGAAGAAGTCATCGATCGCGCTCGCGAGTTCGCCCTCGGGGCGGCCCTGGCCCTCGGGGGTCATGTTGAGCCAGAAGATCGAGTGGTTCGTGTGACCGCCGAGATTGAAGGCGAGGTTCTTCTCGAAGAGGTTGACGGCGGCGAAGTCGCCCGACTCGCGTGCGGCCTCGAGCTTTGCGAGAGCGGCGTTGGCGCCGGCGACGTAGTTCGCATGGTGCTTGTCGTGGTGGAGCTCCATGATCCGCCCGGAGATGTGGGGTTCGAGGGCGGCGTAGTCGTAAGGGAGATCGGGGAGGGTGTAGACGGACATGTCGACTCCTTAAGTGAGGTCGCTGCGGCTCTGGTGAGCCCTGCACACGAATTAGGCTACAGGTCTTTAGTCCTATTCGGGAGGGGGTTGGCGTGTGAGCCGTGTTCCTTTCGCTCAGAGCGCACCCCTCCCGCTCGGAGCGCCGTCGAAGACGTGGTCGCGCCCGGCTCAGCCCCGCTGGGGCGGGAGGGCCTTCAGGCGTGCGCCTTCTTCGGCACCAGCTTCGAGATCCCCAACCACGCGTAGGCGATGAGTGAGCCCCAGAGGAGTCCGAAGAGTCCTGAAAGAAGCGTCTCCATCGTCCACCTCGCGGCCCCGCCCCATGCCTCAACCAGGTGGACCGCCTGTTCGACGAAATGGTGCAGCGGATCGAATCCGAGGTCGGAAAGGGATGCGATGACGATGTGTCCGCCGACCCAGAGCATCGCGACCGTGCCGACGACGCCGATCACGGTGAAGACCTTCGGCATGACTGCGACCAGGGAGCGCCCGAAGTTCGCGACCGCTCCGTCGCGCTCTGCAAGACGAAGCCCGAGGTCGTCCATCTTCACGAGGATCGCGACCAGGCCGTACACAAAGAAGGTCATGAAGAAGGCGACGAACACCATGATCCCGACGCGGACCGCGTTGGATTCGGCGGTGACATTCGCCAGGGAGATGAGCATGATCTCGGCCGAGAGGATGAGGTCGGTGCGGGTCGCGGATGACACGATGCCCTTCTCGACCTCGTCCGGGGTCTTCGCTTCGACCCTGTCGCCGTGTTCGGCGTGCTCGGGGTACAGGCGCAGCTTGGCCAGGACCTTCGCGGCGCCCTCGAAGGAGAGGAATGAGCCGCCGATGATGAGCAGGAGCGGCAGGGCCCAGGGCGCGATCCATGTGAGGAGGAGGGCGGCCGGCAGGATGATCGCGAGCTTGTTGATGAGCGATCCGCGCGCGATCCGTTTGATGATCGGGAGTTCGCGACTCGGATCGAGGCCCGATACGTACTGCGGAGTGACCGCTGTGTCGTCGATGACGACTCCGACCGCTTTGGAGGAGGCCTTCGCCGCGCCCGCCGCGATGTCGTCGAGCGAGGAGGCGGTCGCCTTCGCGAGCGTGGCGATGTCGTCGAGGAGGGCGATGAGTCCGCCGGCCATGTGAATCCTTGAGGTCGAGGAGCGAGGGCGCGGGTGCGCCTGCGCCCATCATGCCAGGCCGGATCCCCCGTGCGCCCCGCAGAGGAGGTGTCCTGCTGCGTGCTTCGCGGCACTTTTCAGCCCGAGAGCCATCAGAAAAGGCCGTGAAGCAAGCAGCGGGATCCCGAGGGCGTTGGAGCGAGGGCGCCTCCCTTGCGCTCACTCACAGGCGATGCCGTCGCCATCGCGGTCGAGTTTGCGGGAGTACCCGGGATCTCCTGCGTAGAGAGGGGTCACACCCGCTGCTCGGGCGGCGGAACAATTCGGGTAGTAGGCGCTCGGAGTGCTCACCAGGGGCGCGGGGGTCTGCTGTGCGGCTTGTCGTGCGGCTTCTTCTGCTGCCTGTTGTTCGGCTTGTCGTGCGGCTTCTGCCTCCGCTGCTCGCCGGGCGGCTTCTTCTGCTGCTCGCTGTTCGGCTCGTCGTGCCGCTTGTCTTGCGGACTGCTGATCCTCGGTCTTCGAGGAGGTCTTCACCGGTGTCTTCGCTTTGCCTGCCGACGCGGGAGCGTCGACGAGAGTCGGCGCCTTCTGAGGGGGAGTCCGATCATCGTTGACGAGCCCACCGATTCCTCCGAAGACGAGGGCCACGGCGAGCACACCGAGGATCTTGCGGCGGACCGGATGGGGGGGCTCATGACTCGGATCTCCTTCACTCTCACTTGACGAGATGAGCTCAGAGTATGACAACGAGTGGATCGGAGGGGCGGATTCGCGCGGAATGAGCGACCGTGAGCGCTCCCGCTCCCGGCTTCGCAAGAGGGCATGCGTGGGGCGGGAGGGGCTCCTACGGGCTCTCTCGATACGCTTGGCCCATGACTGCGAACGACGCCCCGATTCTCGACGGTGCCCTTATCGCCGCGCTCCGCGCGGATCTGGCGGAGGCCGGATGGACGGTCGACGTCCTCGAGGAGATCCTTTCGGATCGGGCCCGCGCTGCCCTCGCGCGCGAGCAGCGGCTCCCGGCTCTCATCGAGCTCGAAGGCCGGGACGATCCTGCTTCGGTCCTCACCCGCCTCTTCGTGCTCGGCAGCATCGAATCCGAAGCGGTCCTGGTCGCGGCCCTTCCCCGCCTCGGCGTCCGCGGAGCGCGCGCCCTCGGCCTCGTCGCCCCCGCTGAGGAGGGCGGGGCCGCTGCGGGCCTCAGCGCCCTCTTCGACCTGCGGCCCTACGCGGCGATGCTCGGCGTCACCGGTGTTTCAGACGATGCGGCTGGGGAGGTCGCCTGGTGGATCGCCTCCGACATCCCGGGATCGCGGGCGGGCGGGCCGTTGAGGCCCGATCACGTCCTCGGCGTCGGCGGCGCCTCGACGAGCCTCCTCGAGATGACGATCCGCGATCGCGTCGACTCCGCCCTCGACATGGGGTGCGGCTGCGGCATCCAGGCGATGCACCTGACGACTCACGCGCGCAGGGTCGTCGCGACGGACCTGTCGGCGCGCGCCTGCGCCTTCACCCGTTTCAACGCGGCGCTCAACGGCCTCGACATCGAGGTTCGCGAGGGCTCCCTCTTCGAACCGGTCGCGGGCGAGGCCTTCGATCTCATCGTGACGAACCCGCCCTTCGTCATCACTCCGGACTCGCTCCGCGGCGCGAGGGGCCTCCTCGAATACCGCGATGGGGGGATGAGTCGCGACGGGCTCGTCCGCACGGTCGTGCGCTCGGGCCCCGAACACCTCGTGCCCGGCGGGATCCTCCAGCTCATCGGGAACTGGGAGATCCCCGCCGAGCATGATCCCGACGCCGAATGGGGTCTGCGGCTCGAGGAGTGGTTCGAGGGCCTGGCGGTCGATGCGTGGATCGTCGAGCGCGACGTCCTCGATCCTGCGCGCTACATCGAGATGTGGCTCCAGGACGCCGATCCGACGGGCGTTGCGAACGAGGGGGCCTACCGCGCGTGGCTCGCGGACTTCGACGCGGCGGGCGTGGGCGGCATCGGCATGGGTTTCATGGCGATCCGGCGCCACATCGGCGACGAGGGCGCGCCGGTGCTGAGATTCGAGCTTGGCCTGGCGGGGGCGAGGCCGAGAGGGGCCGATGTCGCGCGGACTCTGCGGGCGCTGCGCCTCCCGGCCGATCTGGCGCCCCTGCGGCTCGAACGCGCCGAGGACGTCACCGAGGAGCGCCACTACGTGCCGGGCAGCGCCGATCCGCAGGTGATGATCCTCCACCAGGGCTCGGGTCTGGGGCGTTCGATCATGGTGGGTACGGCGGTGTCGGCGCTCGTGGGCGCTTCGGACGGCGAGTTGGAGGTCGGCCAGATCATCGCCGCCGTCGCGATGCTCACCGAGCGCGACGCCGATGAGGTGCGCGCCGAGATCGATGAACCCGTCCGTGGACTCCTCCGTGCGGGAATGCTCAGGATCGTCGGGGACTGAGCGATCGGGCGGCGTCCGGGGCGCTCAGGATTGCCTAGCGGAGGAAGCGGTCCACCTCCGCAGCGAAATCGTCGGCGTACTGGAATATCGATCCGTGCCCGGCGTGCGGGTAGATGACGAGTGCGCTCCCCGGGATCCTCTCGTGCATGACGGAGGAGTTCGCGGTCGGAACCTGGAGATCCTCATCGCCGTTGACGATGAGCGTCGCTTGGGTGATATGCGCGAGCGAGTCGGGAAGAGCCCGCCCCCATCGTTTGATGGCCCGGAGCTGGGCGATGAAGTGGGGAACGCTCATCTTCGCATCCGCGTGCTCGGGTCGTCGGCGCGCCATCCGTCCCAGGACCTCTGCCGCCTTCTCGCCGCCCGCCCGGTCGTGGGGGTAGAAGATATAGCGCTTCGGATCCTGGCGCGTGATCAGGCCCTGCGCCATGAACCGGAAGGTCTTGCCGGTGACTTTGTCCATTTCTTTCCCGCCCCGCGGCCCGGTGCCGGCGAGGATGAGGCGCGTGACGAGTTCGGGTTCGGCGCGCACGATCTCCTGGGCGATCATGCCGCCCATGGACAATCCGAGGAGGTTGATCTCGGAGAATCCGAGCGCGTGAATGATCGTGATCGCCTGACGGGCCATGAGCGGGATCGTCGCGCCGACGCTTCCGCCGCTGGCCCCGACGCCGGGAAGGTCCATGACGATGACGTGGCGGTCGGCGGCGAGGAGATCGATGAGCCGCGGGTCCCACTCGTCCATGGTCGCGGCGAGGTGGGTGAGCATGACGAGCGGAATGCCGGGCATGTCCCCTCCGGCTTCCCGGTAGGCGATCTTCTCGCCGTCAACCGTGAGGTAGGAGTTGGGAGTGGAGATGTAGGACATGCGGTCTCAGTCCTCTTTCGCGAAGGTGAGGACGGTCTTTCCCCGGGAGCGGCCGGTGGCGATCTTGTGGAGCGCCTCGTTGATCCGCTCGAAGGGGTAGACGGTGTCGATGGAGGGATGAAGCTGCAATTGAGTGAGCAGGGCGGCGACTCCGCGCAGCTGCGCGCCATTGGACTCGACGAAGATGAAGTCGTAGGTCGCCCGGTGGCGTTTGGCCATGCGGTCGAATTTTCGGCCCGCGAGTGTGAAGAGGAGGCGCTTCGGTCGGGACAGTCCCATGCGTGCGGCGAATGCGCCGTTGGGCATCCCCCGGAGGGAGACGAGGTGTCCTCCGGCTTTGAGGATGCTCATTTGCTTCTCGGTTTCCGCGCCCCCGAGGGTGTCGAGGACGTGGTCGATGCCGGACAGGAGTGTCGTGTAGTCCTGCGTCTTGTAGTCGAGGAATCGTTCGGCGCCGAGGGCGAGGACGCGTTCCTTGTTTTCGGCCGAGCCGTTGGTGATGATGCGGAGGCCGCGTGAAGCGGCGATCGGGATCGCCATCGTGCCCACGCCTCCGGTGCCGCCGGAAATGAAGATCGTTTCGCCCGCGGTCGGCTTCATGATGTCGAGCGCCTGGATGATGGTGAGGGCCGTGAGGGGGACGGCTGCCGCTTCAACGTCGCTCAGGTAGTCGGGCACCGGTGCGAGCGCATCGAGGTCGACTGCGACGTATTCGGCGAAGGCGCCGATGCTTCTCAGGGGGAGGCGCGCGAAGACCCGCTGGCCGGGGGTGAGTTCGCGCGCGGGGCCGTTGATCGATTCGATGAGGCCGACGACTTCGTTGCCGGCGATGAGGGGCAGGTCGTAGGGGGTGATGAGCTTGACTTCGCCTCGGCTGATCATGTTGTCGAGCGGGTTCACGCCTGCGGCGAGGACTCGGAGCAGTGCTTGTCCCGGTCGGGGTTCGGGTCGGGGTGCATCTCGGAGCGCGAGCTCGGTGTTCTGCTTGTCGTATTTCAGGAGCTGTGCGGATTTCATTGAGGTCCTTGCGTGTTCTGGTCGGCGCTGCGGCGCAGGCCGGTGATGAGATCGTCGAGGGTCCGAGTGGCCAGAGCGCTGAGCAGCTGGTGCTCCAGGTCCTCGAAGGTCGGGCGGAGGACGTCGCCGATGTGCTGTCCGATCGGGCAGTCGGGATTCGGGTCCTCGTGAATGTGGAGCAGGTGCTTGTCCCGGTTGACGGCCGTGTAGATGTCCGCCAGGGTGATTCGGGTCTTCGGGCGTCCGAGCGTGAAGCCGGACTTGCCTTGTCGGCTCTCGACCAGGCCCGCCTCTTTGAGCAGGGTCGAGAGTTTGCGGATGTGACTGGGGTTCGTGCCCACGCTCTCGGCGAGGGCGTGAGATGTCGCCGTGCTCTCTGTCTCGGAGATGTAGACGAGCATGTGGAGGGCTTGGGAGAACTTCGTGTCCACGGGAGTCCTTACATGTATCTGTGTTGGATACAAGTGTGGGCGCTGGAAGCCGTGCTGTCAAGCGGCGGCCTCGCGGTCCCGCGCCGGACGGCTACGCTCCGGGCGAAAGGCGGGGCTGTGGACCCGGCGCGGGAAATGGGGGCTCGCCGTTGTAAGGTCGGGCTGGAGCGGCAATCGCCGTCTCTAAGTGACGAACGCCGGAAGGGTGGATCATGGGAGCCTCGAAGCTGGTCATCGTGGAGTCTCCAGCGAAGGCTGCGACCATTGAGGGATACCTCGGCCCGGACTACCGCGTGACGGCTTCGATCGGTCATATCCGCGACCTGCCTCAGCCCAAGGACCTCCCCGCCGACATGAAGAAGGGCCCCTACGGGCGCTTCGCGGTCGACGTCGACCACGGCTTCGCCCCCTACTACGCGGTGAATCCGGACAAGAAGAAGAAGGTCGCCGAACTGAAGAAGGCCCTGAAAGAGGCCGACGAACTCTACCTGGCCACTGATGAGGACCGCGAGGGCGAGGCGATCGCCTGGCACCTTCTCGAGGTCCTCAAGCCGAAGGTGCCCGTCAAGCGCATGGTCTTCCACGAGATCACGAAGGAGGCGATCTCCCGCGCCCTCGACAACACGCGTGAATTGGACACCTCCCTGGTGGATGCGCAGGAGACCCGGCGCATCCTCGACCGCCTCTACGGCTACGAGGTCTCCCCGCTGCTGTGGCGCAAGATCCGCCCCTCCCTGTCCGCCGGCCGCGTCCAATCGGTGGCGACGCGACTCGTGGTGGATCGCGAACGCGATCGCATGGCGCACGTGTCGGCCGAGTACTGGTCGATCCGGACACGGGTCGAGGCGGGTGCGGAGGCTTTCGACGCGAAGGTCACCCACATCGATGGGCGGGGCGTGGCGACGGGATCGGACTTCACCGAGAAGGGCGTCCTCGGCGAGAAGGCCGCGACCTCCGGGGCCGTCCATCTCGACGAGGCCCGTGCGCACGCTTTCGCCCAGGCCCTGGAGGCTTCGGTCTCCTCGGTGATCGAGGGCGTGACTCAGAAGCCCTACCGCAGGCGTCCGGCGGCCCCCTTCACGACCTCGACCCTCCAGCAGGAGGCTTCGCGCAAGCTGCACTGGAACGCGGCCTCGACGATGCGGACGGCCCAGTCGCTCTACGAGTCGGGCTACATCACGTACATGCGCACGGATTCGACCGCCCTGTCGGGTCAGGCGATCGCCGCCGCGCGGGCGCAGGCCGCCGAACTGTACGGCGCCTCCTCGATCCCCGAAAAGCCCCGCGTGTACGGGAAGGTCGCGAAGGGCGCTCAGGAGGCGCACGAGGCCATCCGGCCCGCCGGGGATCATTTCCGGACTCCCGCGCAGGTCGCGGGGGAGCTCAATCGTCAGCAGCTGGCCCTGTACGACCTCATCTGGAAGCGCACTGTCGCCTCGCAGATGGTCGACGCCGTCGGCTTCACGGCGTCCATCCGCGTCCTGACGGGCATCTCCTTGGATGACGGCCGCCACGACGTCATCTCGACGGCGTCGGGCACGGTGATCACCGATCCGGGTTTCCGGCGGGCCTACGAGGAAGGCCGGGACAAGGGGCGGTACGACTCGGAGAAGGACGCCGAGGGGGAGTTGGTCCTGCCCAACGTCGCCGAGGGCGATGACGCGGACCTCGTCGGGGCGACTCCCGAAGGGCATGAGACTCAGCCCCCGGGGCGTTACACCGAGGCCACTCTGGTCAAGACGATGGAGGAACGGGGCATCGGCCGTCCTTCGACCTACGCCGCGACGATCCAGACGATCGGGGACCGCGGGTACATCACGCACCGCGGGCAGTATTTGGTGCCGACCTGGTTGGCCTTCTCGGTGACGCGCCTCCTGGAGGAGAACCTCGGCAACCTCGTCGATTACGACTTCACCGCATCGATGGAGGCCGACCTCGACAAGATCGCGGCCGGCGAGGAATCGGGCGTGGACTTCCTCTCCCTCTTCTACCTGGGTGCGGACGGCGAAGGCGATGCGGATGGCCTGAAGTTCCAGGTCGCCTCGCTCGGCGACGACATCGATGCGCGAGCGGTGAATTCCCAGGAGGTCGCCGAGGGCGTCGTCGTCCGCGTCGGGCGCTACGGGCCGTATCTGGAGAAGACGGACGGATCGCGGGCGAATCTGCCGGTGGAGATCGCGCCCGATGAGATCGATGACGCCAAGATCGCGGAGCTGTTCGCCCTGGCCGCCGATGACGGTCGTGAGCTGGGCGTGGACCCTGCGACGAAGCATGTGATCGTGGCGAAGAACGGCCGTTTCGGCCCCTACGTCACCGAGGTGCTGCCCGAGGCGGAGGTCGGGGCGGAGACGAAGGGCCGGAAGAAGACGGCGCTCAAGCCGCGCACGGCTTCGTTGTTCAAGTCGATGGACTTGGCGACGGTCGATCTCGATCAGGCCCTTCAACTGCTCGCGCTTCCCCGGGAAGTCGGCACGGACCCCGCGACGGGCGAGGTGATCACCGCGCAGAACGGGCGCTACGGGCCCTATCTGAAGAAGGGCTCGGACTCGCGCACGCTCGCGAGCGAGGATCTCATCTTCTCCATCTCCCTCCAGGAGGCGCTGGAGGTCTACGCGCAGCCGAAGACGCGCGGCCGCGGGACGGCGAAACCGCCGTTGCGCGAGTTCGGCGAGGACCCGGTCTCGGGCAAGAAGGTCACGGTGAAGGACGGCCGTTTCGGCCCGTACATCACCGATGGCGAGACGAATGTGACGGTTCCTCGCGCCGAAACGGTTGAGGATCTCACGCAGGAGCGCGCCTTCGAGCTCCTCGCCGACAAGCGCGCGAAGGGGCCCGCGCCGAAGAAGGGCCGTTCGACTGCGAAGCGCACTGCGACGAGGAAGACAACGGCTCGGGCTTCGGCGAAGAAGTCCGCGGCGAAGTGAGCGGTGCCGGACGCCGGGCGCTTCGAGATGCCGACGGCGCGTGGGAGGATGAGCGCATGGTGGCGAGTGCTGGCGTGAGTGAAGCGGGTGAGGGTGTCTTCATCACCTTCGAGGGCGGCGATGGTTCGGGCAAGTCGACGCAGATCGAGCGTGTGCGCGAGTGGTTCGCGGCGCGCGGGCGCAGTGTGCTGGTCACTCGCGAGCCGGGTGGAACGGAGCTGGGCGTCGACATCCGCCGCCTGGTGCAGAACGGCCCGGAGGACGTCGATCCGAGGACCGAGGCGCTGCTGTACGCCGCCGACCGCGCGTATCACGTGGCCACGGTGGTGGCCCCGGCGCTCGCCCGTGATGAGGTCGTCCTCGGCGACCGCTACATCGATTCCTCCCTGGCCTACCAGGGCGCGGCCCGTTCCCTGGGCGTCGAGGAGATCCGCTCCCTGTCGCAGTGGGCGACGGGCGGCCTCCACCCCTGCCTCACCTTCCTCCTGGACCTGCCTCCGGAGGTGGGTGCGCGCAGGCGCACGGACCGGCCCGACCGCCTGGAGCGCGAGTCGATGGACTTCCATGAGCGGGTGCGCCACGAGTACTTGCGGCTCGCCGACGCGGAACCGGAACGGATCGTCGTGATCGACGCGGTGGGCACCCCCGATGAGGTGTTCGCCGAGATCAGAGGCGTCCTTGAAGAGCGCTTCGGGGATACGGGCCATTCCTGCGGCGCAGAGGACCCGACCGGCGACGACGAGTCCCATGCCGATGAGGACGCCGTGAAGAAGGACGCTCCCGGTGCGCATCAGCCGATCCTGGCGAGTCTTCTGGAACGGCAGGCGACCCTGTGGCCCTTCGGGGATGAGGACGCGGAGCTGTGAGCCGTCGAGGTTCTGCGGGCGACCGGGGCGTATGGGGCCGACTCGTCGGGCAGGACAGTGCGGTCGAGACTCTGAAGGAGGCTGCGCGCGCTGCGCGCGCCATCGTCGATGCCGGGCTCGAGGAGGGCGCCCGGGAGGATCGCTCCCGCGCAATGAGCCACGCCTGGCTCATGACCGGGCCTCCCGGATCCGGGCGCTCCAATGCTGCGAAGGCCTTCGCGGCCGCCTTGCAGTGCACGGGTGAGGAGCCCGGGTGCGGCGTCTGCCCGGGCTGCCGGACGACGCTGTCGGACTCCAATGCGGATGTGCGCATGGTCGTGACCGAATCCTCGGTGATCAACACCGAGACCGCGCGGGGCCTGGTGCTGGACGCCCAGGTCGCGCCGTCTCAGGGGCGGTGGCGCGTCATCATCGTCGAGGACGCCGACAGGCTCCACGAGCGGGCCGCGAATGCGCTGCTCAAGGCCATTGAAGAACCTCCGGAGCGGACGGTGTGGCTGCTGTGCGCCCCCAGCGTCGAAGACATGCTGACGACGATCCGCTCGCGCTGCCGGCATCTCGGCCTCCGGATTCCCTCGGTGAGGGCCGTGGCCGACCTGCTGGTCGGTGAAGGAGTCGCGGACGAGGAGACCGCGATGGAGGCGGCCCGCGCCGCGCAGTCCCACATCGGCCTGGCGCGCGCCCTCGCCGCGGACCCGGAACTGCGCAGGAAGAGGCGCGCGACGCTCACGGCTCCCGTGCGCGTGCGCTCCGTCGGAGATGCCGTCATCGCCGCCGCGGATCTTCACGACATCGCGAAGAAGCGCAGCGAGGAACGGGTGAGCGCGCGCGACGCGGCTGAACGCGCGGCACTGCTCCGCCAGCTCGGCATCGAGGACAAGAAGGCCCCTCCGCGTCAGTACGCGACGATGATCCGCCAATTGGAGGAGCAGCAGAAGAAGAGGGCGAAGCGCGCCCTTACGGACGAACTGGATCGGGCGCTGCTCGACCTCATGTCGATCTACCGCGACGTGCTGATGCTGCAATTGGGGACTGGCCAGGAGCTCATCAATACGGACCTCGAGGACCTCTCGGCCGAGATCGCGCAGGAATCCACTCCCCAGCAGACGATGACGAGGATCGAGGCGATCGAAACGGCCCGCCACAGGCTCGTCATGAACGGTCAGCCCCTCCTCGTGCTCGAGGCGATGGCGGTGTCACTGCGTCCCCAGGTAGAGGGCTCGTAGGCCTCGCTCGGGTGCGGAGGCGGGGCGGCCACCCCTACCTGAGCGCGAGGCCCGCCCTACGATCATCGTGAAACGAGGGGCGGGATCGAGGCCCGAGTCCGCGTCATTTCGGCGAAGGCGATTCTTGAATACCCCGACCGTCAGACGGATCCCATACCCTGGGGGCATGAGAGCCTCGAAACTCGTCATCGCCGTTGCGGTGATCTCCGTCCTCATCTGCCTCGCCCTCGTCGGAACCCTCGTCTACCGGGGCGCCGGAATGGTCATGTCCGTGATGGGGGGTTCTCAGGTCGAGCAAGCCCGAGCGGACGAGGTCGCGGCGAAGAGCGCCGAGGACTTCTACCGGCAGAAGATCCACTGGGGGAGCTGTGCGAGCAGTCAGGTCACCACCGGCTCCGCTCGCCCGGCGGACCTGCGCTCCTACGAGTGCGCGACGCTCTATGCGCCCCTCGACTGGGACGATCCCTCCGGCGAGCAGATCACGCTCGCCCTCGGCGTCCACCGTTCCGGAAAGGCCGACGCCCCGATCCTCTTCTTCAACCTCGGGGGACCGGGGGGCGCCGCGGTCAGCGCCCTGAGCCACCAGGTCGAGGACAACCTGGGCACCGCCCTCGTCGATCACTACGATCTGCTCGCCCTGGACCCCAGAGGCGTCGGAGCATCCACCCCGGTCAAGTGCCTGAGCGATGAGCAACTCGACCTCTACAACGCGGAAGGGTCGATTCTCGGCAAGAAGGCGGCCTCGGGGCAGACCCTCGAGGAGATCGTCGCCCGGGCGCAGGCCGAGAACGCCGCAGTCGCAGCCGGCTGTCAGAAGATGAGCGGAGAGCTCTTCCGCCACATCGACACGATCTCCGCGGCCAAGGACTTCGACATGGTGCGCGCCGTCCTCGGGCTCGACACCATCGACTACCTCGGCTACTCCTACGGGACCTTCCTCGGCGCGACCTACGCCGAGCTCTTCCCCGAGCGCGTCGGCAGGATGGTCCTCGACGGCGCGATCGATCCCGCGGCGACGGTCGATGAGGTGTACGACATGCAGATGCGCGGATTCGAGGACTCGATCAACCACTGGATCGACATCTGCCTCGAGTCGAGCGCGTGCCCGCTGTCGGGGAGCCATGAGCAGGCGAGGAGCCAGCTCGTCGACTTCCTCGACAGTCTCGACGACTCCCCCCTGGAGACCTCCGACCCCGAGCGCCCCCTGACGAGGAACCTCGCGACCACGGCGATCATCGGCATGCTCTACTCGGAGAGCACCTATGCGATGATCACCCAGGCCCTCATCCCGGCGATCGAGAGCCGGGACGGCTCCCAGTTGCTGTTCGTCTCGGACGTCCTCAGCGATCGCGGCGATGACGGAAGCTACTCCTCCAACGGGACCGAAGCGCTGATGGCCGTCAACAACCTCGACTACGGCCCGGCAGGAACGATCGAGGAGTGGGCGAAGAACGCGGACCTCATCCGCTCCGAGCTCCCGGTCTTCGGCGACCTCGCGGGCTACGCGTCCGCGGGGCTCGACAAGTGGCCGACGAGTCATGCGCAACGGGGGCCGATCGCAGCTCGGGGGAGCGCTCCGATCGTCGTCATCGGTACGACCCACGACCCCGCGACGCCCTATGCGATGGCGAAGAGGCTCGCCCAGCAGCTGGATTCGGGGATCCTCGTGACCAACGAGGGATGGGGGCATACGGCTTACGACCGTGAGGCGAACTCCTGCATCACGGGTGCGGTGGAGGATTTCTTCATCGGAGGAGTGCTCCCCGAGGACGGTCTGGTCTGCCGCTGAGCATCGAGTATTCGGTGCGGCGGTGTGAGCCGAACCATCGACGAGGGCGCCCGCGTCATTTGCTCAGCGGCGCTTCGGCCATTAGACTCTCACCGTTGTCTGAACGCCCCTCGCGGGGAACGGCAGGCGCGCCACCTTAGCTCAGTCGGCAGAGCGATTCACTCGTAATGAATAGGTCGTGGGTTCGATTCCCACAGGTGGCTCCGAAAAGCCCGAGATTCCAACGAAAACCGCGTTGGGGTCTCGGGCTTTCCCGTTGAAACTGGACACGTGGCCGCTTCGTTCCCTGTGTGCGGCTCTGGCCCGATCCGGCATGGCGAGATCTTGACAGCGTCGAAGGCGGTGGATTGTGCGGGTGGGGTGCTCGGGCGTCTTCTTCTCGCAGGTGAAGGCGATTGTCGGGGGTTGATGGGGCGGTGAATGCATATCCGCGCCTGGTGTGATAGGTGTCACATCGGTCTGTTGTTTCAAATCTTTGCGCAGTAGCCTGGCCGCGTTACTGCGTAGATGCGGGGGGGGGGGGGCGTATTTTGCCCCTTCTTCTCGTGAACCAGGACACTCCATATTTTCGAGCCCTGCGGGGCTGCCGATTCATCGAGGAGTCAGTCGTGTTCACACGAACCCATACTCTGCCCGCCAGAAGACGCATCTGGGCCGTCTTCACACTCGTACTTGCATTAGTTCTCATCATCCCCGGCCTGGGGTCGCGCGCCCATGCCGAGGCGAAAGCGGTGGACGTGAAGATCACGAACTTCACGATTCAGAACATTGAGAAGCAGGAAGTGGATCACCTCTTCTGGACTGACCGCTTCTACCTCGCGATGAGCTGGGACGCCAGCGCTCTGGGAGCGACCCTTCATGAGGGGGACTATTTCGATGTCACGCTCCCGGACAACATGCGCTTCCCCGCCGATATCACTGCGGCGGACTTCGATCTCATAGACACTGAGGGGAATGTCGCCGCAAAGGCGCATGTGACGCCCGGTGCGGGCGACAATGGCGGGACCATTCACGTCATCTTCACGCGCGAGGTCGAGAACAAGTACAACGTCAAGGGCACGATGTACCTCGCCGCCCTCTTCAATCGCGAGAAGGTCCTCAAGGATCAACCGAACACCTTCACCGTGACCGTGAATTCGGAGGTCGCCGGAAGCTCTCAGACGATCGACGACGGCGTCATCGTGGATGGTCCGAAGCCGGTCGTCGACGAATACATCACGAAATGGGGCGAATCCGTTTCCGGCCAGCCCGAACAAGCCGCGTGGTGGGTGCGGATCAATCACACGAAGGCGACCTTGACCGGTGTGACGATCTCGGATGAACTGAAAGGGGGCGCAGGCAACGAGACCTACATCGAAGACAGCTTCGTGCTTCGCCACATCAGGATGGACGAGTACGGCAACACTGTCGAGGTCTTCAATGACAATGTCGATCTGACGGGGAAGCTCACCCTTTCCGAGAATAAGCGTTCTTTCACCCTCAGGCTCGGCGACCTGAACGGCGAGCAGTACCGTCTGACCTATCGATCGACCTACAACCGGGGGACTGTTCTGAAGAACGGTGTGACCTTGAGCTCGACTGAGAAAACCGTCGAGCGGGAAGGCTCTTACAAGTCCGCTGCTTCGGGCGGTACCGCTGAGGGGGACCTCGCCTCGAAGATTAAGCTCATCAAGGTGGACGCCGCTGATGAGAAGATCGTTTTGAAGGACGCGGTTTTCACGGTGACGAAGCCGGACGGGTCGACTTTCGAACTCACCACGGGCGAGGACGGAACGGTTGTTTCGGGCGTCCTCGAACAGGGCACGTACAAGGTCAAGGAGAAGAAGGCCCCCGCGGGCTATGAGCTCAACGACCAGGAGTTCACCCTCAATGTCACGCCCGATGGCGGTGCGATCCAGACCGTGACCGATAAGAAGATGAGCGTCGAGGTCTCGGTGGAGAAGAAGTGGAAGGACGGTGACGACCAGGACGGCAAGCGGCCTGCCTCGATCACGGTTCACCTCCTGGCCGACGGCGTCGATACGGGCAAGACCCTGGTGCTCAACGCCGATATGGGGTGGAAGGGGTCCTTCACCGGCCTTGACAAGGTCAACGCCGCGGGCAAGCAGATCGTCTACACCCTCAGCGAGGATCCCGTCGAGGGATACACCCCGAGCGTTGAGGGCGGCCTCATCACGAACACCCACACGCCGGAAACGGTCGATGTGCCCGTGAAGAAGGTCTGGGTCGGGCCCAAGGGCTCTGAGGTGAAGGTGAAGCTCCTCGCCGACGGGGTCGAGCTCGCCGATCAGGAACTCGTCCTCAACGAGGGCAACGGCTGGAAGGGGTCCTTCACCGGACTGCCGAAGTACAAGAGCGGCAAGCTCATCGAATACACGATCTCCGAAGCGCAGGTCGCGGGTGTCGACCCGTCGAAGTACACGGTGAAGATCACCGGGAACATGTCGACGATCTGCGGCTTCACGATCACGAATGCGAATATCGAGACCGTTGATGTCGACGGCGTCAAGACGTGGTCCGACGACGAGGACCGCGACGGCAAGCGGCCGGAGAGCATCGTCGTCCGCCTCAAGGCCGACGGGGTGGAGAAGGATTCCAAGACCGTCACGCCCGACGCCGGGGGCCGCTGGTCTTACGCCTTCACCGGGCTGCCCAAGTACACGGCCGAGGGGCGCCTCATCGAGTACACGGTGACCGAGGACGCCGTGCCGGAGTACGCGACCCAGATCGAGGGGAAGCAGATCATCAACTCCTACACTCCCGGCAAGACCTCTGTGAGTGTGACCAAGGCCTGGGACGATGCCGAGGACCAGGACGGGAAGCGCCCCGAATCGGTGAAGGTTCAGCTCTTCGCCGATGGGAAGGCCCTGGGCTCTCCCGTCGAGCTCGGCGGATCGACGGGGTGGACGCACACCTGGACGGACCTCTTCCTCAAGGACAAGGGCAAGGAGATCGTGTACACGGTCGAAGAGGTCGAGGTCCCCGAGGGCTATAAGGCCGTCGTGACCGGTGATCCGAAGGTCGGCTTCACGGTGACGAACACCCATGCGCCCGAGGTGATCGGCGTCAACGTGCAGAAGAAGTGGGTGGGCGAGGTCCGCGCCAAGGCCGTCGTCCGTCTTCACGCCGACGGAGTCGATACGGGCAAGTCCCTCGTCTTGACGGCCGACAAGGGCTGGAAGGGCGCCTTCGAGGGCCTGGCGAAGTACAAGGGCGGCAAGGAGATCGCCTACACGATCGTCGAGGACCGCATCGAGGGGTACACCTCCCGGGTCGACAAGGACGGGGCCGCGGGCTTCGTCGTGACGAACACCCAGAACCCCAAGGGCGGGCTCGCCAAGACCGGTGCCGATGCCGTGGGCGTCGGTGCGATGACCCTCCTCCTGGGCGGTGCGGGCGCGCTGGCCTGGGGAGCGGGCAGGCGCAAGAAGGCCTGAGGATGACTGATCCTCACGGCCGCTGAACCCGGCCTTCGCAGGGGCGGCCCCGAGTGCGACGACACGCGCTCGGGGCCGCCCCGCTTCATGCCGCCCCTCTCCTTCAGTGCGGCACCGGTCCTGCGCGCGGTGGCGCCCCGCCTTCGAGGGGGCGTTTCAGGAGAGCGCGCCGATGGCGAGTAGGGCCACGGCGAGCAGGGGCAGAGCGCCCTGCTTGATCGCCGCCGCGCGCTTCTCGGGCGAGGATAGGAAGAGGACGAGGGCGGCTGCGAGCATGGAGCCCGTTCCGGCGAAGGTGAGGGCGAGGCCGACCCGGGGTGAACCCGCGAAGTGGAAAATCGTGCCGATGATGACGATCAGGGCGAGGAAGAGGTTGTAGAAGCCCTGGTTGTAGGCCATCTCCTTGGTCTGCTCCGCCTGGAGCGGGGTGAGGCCGAAGATCTTCACGCCCTTCGTGGTCCAGGCGAGGGATTCGATGTAGAAGATGAAGATGTGCAGGGCGGCGGCGAGGAGGGCGATGCTGAGGCCGGCGAGGATCATGAGAGGTCTTCCCTTGATATTATGTAACGACTGTTTCAATATATAGTGAAATGCACAGTACAAAAAGTGTGAGGGTTATGGGGTTGCGCACATGGGAAGAATCGCCACCTTCGACCGCCGGGTCGTGATCGCTCGCGCCCGGGACATCTTCTGGGCCAAGGGTTACGAAGCGACCGCGGTCCCCGATCTGGAGGAGGCCACCGGCCTCAAACGCTCCTCCCTCTACCACGCTTTCGGTTCGAAGAAAGGCCTCTTCGACGAGGCGATCGACAGTTATCTCAATGAGGAGGTGCGCCCCCTCATCGCCCGCTTGAAGGGGCCCGATGTCTTCCCTGAGGCCCTCGCCCGCTACTTCACTAAGCTGCGCGACGGCGTCGTGAGCGAAGACGGGCACCCGGGGTGTCTGCTCGTCGCCGCGGCCAACGCCCCGGTGGGCGCTGACCCGCTCGTGGCGGGCGTGATCGCCGACTATCACGCCGAACTGCTCAGGGCCTTCACGGCCGGGGTCCTCGCCTCCAAGCCCGGACTCAGCGCCCCGCAGGCGCGCAGCACGGCCCGCATGCTCGTCGCGCTCAACATCTCGGCTCTGGCCCTGGCGCGCACCAACCCGGCCCTGGCCGCCGCGGACCTCGACGAAGCGCTGACGCTGCTGAACGATTGAACCCTCCGCCGCCCCGCCCCTCTCCGCATCCGACTGCGCTCCGAAGACCCGCTGCGGGCTGAACGCCTGCACTCAGAACGCCTGCACTCAGAAGGCCTGCGCTCCGAACGCCCGGCGCGAACACCTCGGCGCCGCGACGGGTTATCCACAAGCGCTAGAGGGGCTCTAGGCAGATCCGTCTCGGACGGCGCACGATGGTGATGACGAGAGGGCGCCCTCGTCGATGAATCCCGCGGTGCCGCGGGAAGCCGGTTCCGATACGTCCGGAATCGTGAAGACCCTTGTCGAAAGGCGCCACCATGCCCTCTGCCCGCCAGTTCGTTCACCGCACCGGATCCCGTCGAGCGCTCGGCCTCGTCATGTGCCTCATACTCTTCTCCTTGCTGTTCGTCGGAACCCCCTCCCCGGCGCACGCGCGTCAGAACGGAGCGGGCATCATCGTCCGGAACATCGGGGGAGGAGGGCAGGACCTGTGGCTCGGCGCCTTCGAAGCGCCGACGAACGGGGACAAGCGCCACCCGACCTGGTGCACGCACATGTGGCGCACGGATCCGCAGCCTCAGCACTCCGCCTCCCTCTCGACCCTCACCGACTCCTCCCAATGGGGGCCGGCGGAACTCGATGCGACCACCGCGCAACTGGCGTGGATCCTGATGGAGTATCAGGGGAACCAGGAGGCGACGAACCGCGCCGCGCTCGCCTACCTCGTTCATGCGAATCTCGAATCCGCCGATCCGGGTCGGGATCCCGCCGATTCGGTGGGCCGACTGGTGAGCGCGGTGAGGACGCAGATCCCCCAGGTCGATGCGCTCGCGCGGAAGTACGTCGAAGAGGCCCGCCGCTCCGCGGCGGTGCGCTATTCCTCGGCGGAGGTGATCGGTGACGGGGAGCGCAAGGGGGAGCTTCGCGGCATAGGAATCGTGTCGGCGAGCGGGTGGGTCGCGGGTCGAGCGGTGACGGCGATCCTGGAGGGGCCGGCCGTGTTCACCGCCACCGGATCGAGCACATGGTCCGGGTCGACGGCGAGCGAACCCGTGTCGCTCGCGTGGAGATCGACGGGCAACGGCCCCGTTAACGCATCGATCGTGTACACGGATCCGGCGCGGACGAGCCTCACCCGTTATACGACGAGTCCGGGCATTCAAGACACCGTATCGATCGGGGACCGGCCCGCGGGAGAACCCGTGGAACGCCGGGTCGCCGGACCGAGCTGGCGCGTCGAGTTCGACTTCCAGCCGATCGCCCGCTCTTCGGTGGGCGACGCGAAGCACGCCGTTGACGCGCCGCCTTCGGATGTGCTCACAGTCGGGGCCGATCCCGACTACGGGTCGGGGACCTGGATGAGCATCGGCGGCGCTCCGGTCCCGGTGGTCTTCGAGGGAACGGCCTACGCCCTCGGAGAACGGCTCCCGGAGACGAGCACGGACGTACCCGAAGGAGCCGAACCCGTGGGGACGGTGCGGATCATCGCACGAGGCCCGGGCCAGTACGCGGCGGCCCTGGACGAGCAGGCGGAACCGGGTTTTCTCACGTGGGTCTGGCGCGTCGACAAGGAGGCGCAAAGCCACAGCGTCGACGATCGGGGCGAGACCGTGAGCGTGCGCGACCTCGTCCATGCGAACTGGTCGGACGCCTTCGGGCTCCCCGAGGAGACGAGCTCGGTCCCCGCCGTTCTCGAGATCGACTCCTCGCTGACGACTCGGACGACGAAATCCGGGGACTACCTGGTGGACGACCTCTTCATCAAGGGCTTCCCCTCGGACCACCCCGCCTTCACAGGAGGCATGGGCTTCGATGCGGACGCTCCGACCCTCACGCAGCGCCTGCTCTTCTTCCCCGAAGGACTCGAAGTGCTCGACGAGAATCGGGATCGCGCGCAGCTCGTCGCGAGCGTCGAGGTCCCGGCGCGCAACGGATTCCACCCGAGCGTGGGGTCCACGGACTTCAAGGTCGACGGCGGGCCGGGGACCTACGTGTTCGTGTCGTCCTTCACCGGGGACGCGCGAGTGAGGCCCTTCGAATCGAGCGTCGAGGACCCGAGCGAGCAGTTCCGCGTCGACAAGCCCGATGAGCAGCCGAAACTCTCGACGACCGCCACCGATGCCGCTGACGGCGACAAGGAGCTGGCGCCCGCGGGCACCGTCCGGATCCGCGATCGCGTCTGCTACGAAGGACTCGAGGGCGGGGCGTCCTACCTGCTCGAAGGGGTGCTGATGGATCGCGACTCCGGGGAACCCGTGCTCGACGGCGCGGGCGCGCGGATCACGGGGGCTTCAGAGTTCACCGCCGAGGCGGCGCAAGGGTGCGTGGACGTGGAGTTCGAAGCCGAGGGCGCGCGGCTCGCCGGTCGGACGAGCGTCGTCTTCGAGCGCCTGAGCCGTGACGGCGCGCTCATCGCCGCGCACGCCGACCTCGATGATGAGGGGCAGAGCGTGAGGACCGGGCCCGCCCCGAAGATCTCCACCACCGCGCGCGACGGGGACGAGGGCGACGCGTCCATTCCGGCCGGCCCTGGGGCCCGGATCCTCGACGAGGTCTGCTACGAGGGCTTGAACCCGGGGATGCGCTACTGGCTGAGCGGAGTGCTCATGGACCGCCTTCTGAACTCGCCCCTGCTCGAGGGCGAAACCCGGGTCACGGGGGAGCTCGAGTTCACGCCGGATGAGCCCAAGGGCTGCGTCGACGTGGAATTCACGCTCAACACGACGGCGCTCGCGGGCAGGGAGCTCGTGGTCTTCGAGGAGCTCTCCTCGGATGAGGGGCTCGTCGCGGTTCACGCCGATATCGACGACGAGGGGCAGACCGTCCGAGTGGATGCTCCGCCTCCGCCGGCCGAAGGCCCGGCGCCCGGGCTCGCCGATACGGGAGGCGATGCCTCCGCTGTGATGGGCGTGGCCCTGCTCCTCCTGATGCTCGGCATCCTCGGCCGGATCGTCGTGCCCGGAAGAGGGTGAGGCGGGGGTGCGCAGAGCCTCCGGCCCATCCGGCGGCATACGCGCGCCCGCCCTCCTGGGCTAGCCTTGAGCGGGTGAAAGCCGATGAGCCCGCACTGATCCTGGTGAACCTGGGGACGCCGAAGTCCCCGAAGACGAAGGATGTGCGCAGGTACCTGCGCGAATTCCTCACGGATCCGAGGGTCATCGAGCTCCCCCGTCTCCTGTGGCGGCCGATCCTCGAGGGGATCATCCTGAGGGTCCGGCCGAGGGCATCGGCCGCCAAGTACGCAACGGTGTGGATGCCTCAGGGCTCTCCCCTGGGGCATTACACGAAACGCCAGGCGGAGCTCCTTCAGGCTGAACTCGGCGTCCACGTGGTGCCCGCGATGAGGTACGGGGAACCCGCTCTTGGCGACGTCCTCGATGAGCTGAGCGCTCGAGGGGCGGGCAGAATCGCCATTCTCCCCGCGTACCCGCAGTATTCGGCGACGACCGTGGCCTCCGTGAACGACGCCGTGGCCGACTGGCTGAAATCGCGCCGTGCGCACCCCCGGATCCGTCTGGCGGGCTCCTTCCCGACGGCTCCGGCGTATGTTGATGCGCTTGAGGAGGCGGTGAGGGCTCACTGGGGGCGTGCCGGTCGCCCGGACTTCGCTGCGGGCGAGCGTTTGCTCTGCTCATTCCACTCGATCCCCGTCGCGATGCATGAGGCGGGCGATCCGTACCGATCAGAATGCCTTCAGACCGCTGCGGCCTTGAGGGAGCGGCTCGGGCTCGACGAGGAGGAGTGCGTGACGACCTTCCAATCGGTCTTCGGCCCCTCGAAGTGGCTCGGACCTGCGACGATCGACACGGTCGAAGCCCTTGGAGCCGCGAGGACGCGTCGCCTGGACGTCATCTGCCCGGGGTTCGTGGCGGATTGCCTGGAGACGCTCGAAGAGATCGATCAGCTCAATCGTGAGACCTTCGTCAATGCGGGTGGCGGCGAGTTCCACTACATCCGCTGGGGCAACGAGTCGCCTCGGGCGATTCGCGCCCTCGGCGAGCAGGCTCGTCTTCTCCTCTCCGCCTGGTGAAGCCGCCATTGGGAACGGGCGATTCCCCCGGGGGGATCGGTGCATCGACGAGCCGCCGCCGGGAGTCTCAGGCGCGCCTGCGCGCGATGAAGGCCCACCCGCCGACGCCGATGAGCGCGCTGATGCCGATGCCGACCAGCATCCAGCTCCACCATGCGGACGAGGAGGAGGCGGCCGATCCGCGCTCCGGGTTGAGCAGGGCGCTCACCGGGGACTCCGGCTTGCTGAGGGCGCGGACCCTGCTCGAGCCCTCGTCCGTCCCCTCCTCGAAGGAAAGGCCCTCGGCAGCGCCCTCCTCGGCGGTCTCGCCTGCGGAGGCGGCGCCGTCCTCTCCGGATCCGCTCGCCGAGACGAGCGTTCCGGATACCGTGGAGGAACCCGATGCGCCGGAGGGAGCGGAAGCCGCGGAGGAGGCGGGTGCGCCGGAAGACGCGGGCGCGGGGCTCGCGCCGCCCGCTTGAACGGCCGTTCCGCCCTGGGGGCTCGCCGTGCCGAGGAGCGGATGAGCGCTCGTCGGCAGGGGGATCGACGAGGAGGCGGCCTGCGCACCGGTCGAAGCCGCCGGAGACGCGGGCGTGGAAGCGCCCCCGGATGACTCGGCGCGCGCGGCGGCGTTCAAGGAGGCGACGAGTTCATCGATCGGCAGGAGCTTGCCCCGGCTCGAGGAGGAGGAACCCGCAGCGGATCCGGGCGCGGGGGCCGTTCCCCCTGCGGCGTTCTTCGCGATCGCGGCATCTCCGACGAGGAAGACCGCGCGGAGGGTCTTCTCCACGGAGGTCCCGTCCTTGAGATGCGCGGTGTAGACGAAGTCCGTCGCGTAGCGGCCGGGCGCGGTGAAGTAGAAGGCCTGATGGTCGTGCGATCCGAAGAGGTAGGAGATGGCCGTATCGGGCTTGAGGGAATCGAGGCGCGTGACGAAGCCGTCGAAGAGGGAGGTGTTCCCCGTGATGAGTCGCCCGGGGCCCGTGAAATTCGCCAGGCGGACGGTGACCCCCGACGGGCCGAGTGCCGAGTAGTCGACGCGTTCGGTCGAGAAGCCGACCCAGGGGATGCCTTCGATCTGCGTCTCCGGCAGGCTCCACACGCCCTTCGGCGCGGCGGCCCGCAGTTCCTCGTAGCCCTTCGCGTTCGAGGGGATCATGGCGTGCGTGCTGTCGGGGACGGCGTAGGCGAAGGTGCCGGATTCGCGGATGACCGGTTTGCGCGGATCGACGGTGTCGAGGACGAATGCCTGAGCCTTCCCGTCCTTCAGCGAGAGCGCCTGATCCATGTGCCCCTCGCTGATGAGGTGGAGGGGCGAGGCCGGGTCCGCTGCGCCCCCGGTCGTCTCGCCCTCTGCGGGCGCGGAGGGGCTGAGGGGTTCCTTCGAGCCGCTCGTCTCACCCGATTGCGAGGGAGCGTCCGGGGCGGGCGTCGGCTGCTTCTTCTCAGCGTCGATCTCCTTGAGGGCGCGGATGGCGGCGTCTCCGACGACGAAGTAGGCGACCCGGGAGGCGTAGGAGTGGTTCTTCGCGACGTCGTCTGCGCTGATGGAGTATTCCACCTTGTAGACGCCGGGTTTCGTGAAGACGTGCGCGAGCGGCAGGGCCTTGGGATCGTTCGTGTGATTCTTCCGCTCTGCCCTCGTGACGGTGTCGTGGAGGGTCGTCATCTTCCCGTCCGCGATGGTGCCCGCGATGTAGCGCCCCTCCTTGGGGCCGCTGAAGACCGCGACGTCGAAGACGATCGGCTGGGAGCGCAGCTCGGCGGGCATCTTGGTGAAGTCGTAGCCGAGGGAGCCGTTCGGGCCGGACGCGGGCAGGACCCAGGCCTCGCCGATCTCGGTCTTCTGGCGGAGCGAATCGGGCACCTCGAGGATCGGGGCGTCGGAGGTGGGGGTTCCGTCCCGGGTGACGGTGAGCTCGACGGCCTTGATCGTCTTGCCGTCGCGCTGCGCGTCCGCCATCGAGGCCGCGTAGACGTAGTTCTGCGGTGCCGAGGGCGGGGCGGGAATGTACTGAGGACGGCGGAACAGGGTGTTGATCTGCGCGCGGGCCTCGTCAACGGCGGTCGTGTCGGCGGCGGGCGCCGCGGGGGCGGGATCGGAGGCGCCAGTCGTCCCGCCCGCCGACGGAGCGCCCGAAGCGGAGGGCTGATCGCGGACTTGCTCGGCGCTCAGGGAGATGGGGGTGAGGGAGGTCGTCGTCCCCTCGGGGAGCCCGACTTCGGCATCGGAACCGACGAGCCAGGTCACGGTCGTCGGTCGCGAGACCACCCGTTCCCCGCCGTCCTTGGGCTGGTAGGAGGCGACCATGGTGAGCCGGTAGACGCCCGCCTGCGTGAAGCTCCAGTTCCAGTGGCCGTGGGAGCCGATGCGGAGCTTCAAAGGGGCGAGGGCCGGATCGGAGGACAGTCCCCGGCTCAGCGAATCCGAACCGACGGTCCGCCACACCTCGACCCGACCGGGACCGGAGGCCCCGGTGATCTGGATGGAGATCTCATCGAGGAGAACGCCCTCGGGCAGCGAGTTCTCGTGATTCACGTCGAAGGCGCCGATGCCCGCCCAGACGGGCCGCCAGTTGTCGACGAGCTCCTGCGGGGCGTTCCACACGATGTCGCCGGGCTTGCCGAGGAAGTCGAAGAGCCCCTTGGGCTGCGAGGGGATCACCATCCGCGAGACTTCCCGTCCGTCGGAGCCGCGCGCGTCGGGGGCGAGACGGATGCACACCGATGCGGGGTCGTCGAGGACGTGCTGGCCGTCGATGACGGTCATGGCGAGCTCGCCCTTGATCCGAGTCGCATAGGCGGCGTCGACGTGGCTGTGATGGAGGATCTTGCGGCCGGCGCAGGCGTGGGCGACGCGCCCATCCGCTCCCGGCACGGCCGCGGGATCGGCGGCCGGTGAGCCCGCGGGCACGGCGAGGTCGGCGGGGAGCAGATCGCCTGCCCCCGGCTGTCCCGGCTTGTGCTCGGCGGCGAGGGCGGGCGCATCCGACTCGGGGGAGTCGGCCCGTGCCGCGGGCGCCGATGCCAGAGGCGCGAGGAGGAGGGCGGCGCCTACGAGGAGGGCTGCGGGGGAGTGGATTCTCATGCGGGGGTCCTTTCCGTGCGGGCCATGCGGATGCCCGCGAACTGAGCGGCGATGAGACCGCGCCCAGGAGCGAAGAGCCAGACGAGGATGAAGAGCAGCGCGGAGATGAGGACGATCGCCGCGCCGGAGGGGATGTCGAAGGACCACGAGGCCCAGATCCCGAGGAAGGCCGCGAGGGAGCCGAGGATCGGGGCGAGGATCATCATCGGGACGACCCGGTCGGTGAGGAGGCGGGCGCTCGCCGCGGGCGTGATGAGCAGGGCGAGGACGAGGATGTTCCCGATCGTCTGGACGGAGATGACGACGGCCGCGGCGATGGCGAGGTGGAGCACCAGGTCGATTCCCGCAACGCCCAGCCCCCGGGACCTCGCGTAGTCCCGATCGACGCTCACCAGGACGATGCGATCGTGGAAGACGGCGAGGAGCAGCCCGATGATGACGCACCCGATGAGGGAGGCGAGCAGGTCCGTGTTCGTCACACCGGTGAGGGAGCCGAAGAGGAGCGATTCGAGGGAGCCCGTGTATCCGGGCGTCTTCGCGACGATGACGAGGCCGAGCGCGAAGGCCGCGGCGAAGAAGATCCCGATGATGGAATCCTCGCGAATCCTGCGGTTCTGCGAGAAGGTGGAGATGAGGGCAGCGACGAGGAGGCCCGCGATGCCGCCGCCCACGAGGATCGACCCGTGCAGGGCGAAGGCGATGGCGATGCCGGGGAAGACCGCGTGCGAAAGGGCGTCGCCGACGAAGGACAGGCCCCTGAGCACCACGTGGGTCCCGACGACGCCGCAGATCACGGAGGAGGCGATGGCGATGAGCAGCGCGCGGGGCAGGAAGGCGAAGGTCGGATTCGTCAGGTCGGTGAGGAAGTCGAGGAAGGTCATCGCTTCACCATCCCCAGCGAGCGCAGCAGGGCCGAATCCTCCGCCACGTCGAAGGTGTCCATCCACAGGCCCGGCTCGAGGAGCGCATCGGGCTCGCCGTCCGCCTTGACGCTGCGGTTGAGCATGACGATCCTGTGGCAGATGTCGACGGCCTGAGTGAGGTCGTGGGTCGACATGAGGACGCCCACCCCCGTGCGCGCGAGGTCGACGAAGAGGCGCGACAGGGCGTCCTGGTTCGGATGGTCGAGACCGGTGAAGGGCTCGTCGAGCAGGAGCAGCTTTGGCCCGGTGACCAGGGCCCGTGCGACGAGGAGGCGCTGCTTCTGGCCGCCGGAGGTCTCCTGGATCGTGCGATTCCGATAGTCGTACATGCCGACCGCGTCGAGCGCCCGGTAGACGGCCTCCAGGCGTTCGAGGCGCCGGGGGGCGCGGCGCATCCCGACGTAGGCGCCGGCGACGAGTTGAGCGGCGCTCATCGGGTAGGACCAGTCGAGGTCCTGGCGCTGCGGCACGTATCCGATGGGGCCGTCCATCGTGCGGATCCGCCCCTCGATGCTGAGGAGTCCCATGATGGCGCGCATGAGGGTCGTCTTCCCCGCCCCGTTGGGGCCGATGAGCCCGACGAGCTCGCCGCTTTCAACCGTGAGGCTCACGCGGTCGAGGATCCGGCGCCCCCCCAGGGTGACGGACAGCGCATCGACCTCGAGCGCCCGGTTCATCGCTCCTCCTCCTGCTCGCGCTTCTCGCCCTCGACGATCTTCTCCGCGGCGCGCTCGCGGGAGCGGGAGTGCTTCTGGGCGATCAAGACGAACGCCAGGAGCGCGAGGGCGGCGATTCCGAGACCGCCTGCGAGGTAGAGGGGCAGGGAGGCGTGGGAGTCGAGGGCGGAGGGCTCGTCGACCTGGGCGGGCGCCTCGGGTGCGTTGGACTGGGTCCACGCCGCTTCCAGCGCCTTCTGGGCGTCGGCCTCGTTCCCTACGGCGAAGCGGAGGACGCGCGTATCCTCGACGGTCGATCCGTCGGTGAGCTGGGTTTGAAGGGACAGGCGGACGAGGTGGATGCCCGGCTGGGTGAAGACCCAGTTCGCGTGGGTGTGGGTGTTGGCGTCGATGTGGATCGGCTGGGCGGTCCCCTTCGTCGAGTTCCACAGTTCCTGCGGACCGGAGAAGTTCCCCGCCTCGACGAAGGCGTGGAAGTCGCCCTCGCCCTGGTGCCCTTCGAACACCAGGGTGGCGCCCTGCGCGAGGCGCGACACGACCTCGGGATCCTGGGTGTTCCATCCGAGCCAGACGACCTCGGCGATCTCGGACTGCGGAACGGCCCAGACCGGGCCCTGAGCCTGGATGAAGGAGTAGGCGTCGTCCTCGGGCAGGGAGAGCTGAGCCGCGTCCGAGACCCGGAAGACGACATCGTCGATGTGCCGCCAGACCGGGTGCTCGGCCGTGTCGTCGCGCGCGAGGAAGGTCCACTTCCCGTCGATGAACTTCGGCCCCAGGTCGACGTGCCCCGCGGAGATCTCGACGGGGGTGCCCGCGGGGGCGATCTCCTCATCGGATTCGACGACCTGCGTCAAGGAGGGGTCGAGCGTGGTCGAGTCCTCGGCGAGTGCCGGGTTCGCGCCGACGAGCAGCGCTGGGACGAGGGCGGTCAACGCCGTGGCGCGGATGAGCATGCGTGAGAGTTTCACTGTTCTCCTGAGAGGGAAGGGACGGAATCCTCGTCCGAGAGCGGCCATGCGGGCAGGGACTCGGGGTCGAGGCAGGATTTGATCGAACGGGTGTTGAACTCCATGAGCGCCCGGTAGGTGGGGACCTCGGTGGTGAGCGTGTCGGAGTGGAGTTCGCAGACGGACTTGCCCGTCGCTCGGGCGAGGGCCGTGAGTTCGCCCAGGTGGGACAGGGAGTTGGCTTCTACGAAGACGCCGGATGCCGGAGAGGTCTTGAGGACTCGCGCGAGGTTGGCGAGCTGGAAGGCGGAGGGTTCGAGCGAGGGGTTCGGGGCGACGAAGCCCCCGATCTTGAGCCCGTAGGCCCGGCCGTAGTAGCCGAAGGAATCGTGGGCCGTCACGAGGGAGCGCTTCGCTTCGGGGATCGAGGCGATGACGCTCCGGATCCACCGGTCGAGGGTCTCGAACTCGGCCTTCGTCCGGGCGGCGTTCTTCCTGTATTCGGGGGCGCGTTCCGGGTCGGTCCGGGCCAGCTGATCGGCGATGAGCTCGGTGTAGGCGATGGCGTTCGTGACGTCGTGCCACATGTGCGGGTCGATCTCGCCGTGAACGTGCGTTCCGATGACGGCCTGGGCGAGGATGCGGACCTCGTCGCCGGGGTCGGCGAGGAAGCGCCACTTGTTGTCCGGGATCAGGGTGGTCGTCGTGTCGGGCACGGCGATCACGATCCGCGCGGGATCGAGCTCGCCCTTCGCGTCCGATCGCAGTGCGAGTCCGCCTTCGAGGTGCGCGGTGAGGTCGGCGTGCCCGGAATCGAGGATCGTGCGGCCCAGCGCGTGCGGGTCGGTGCCGACGGAGAAGGTGAGGCCGGCGGTGCCCAGGGGCGTCTCCCCGGCGGGGGAGACGAGGGTCGCCTTCAGGTCGAGCGTGTAGTCGCCGGGCCGGGTGAAGCCCCAGGACATGTGCGTGTGGGCGTTGGTCGGCAGCTCGACCCGGTCGTCCGAGTCGATCCCGTCCTTCGAGGCGATCCAGGGGCGCGGTTCGCCGAAAGTGCCGGTGGTGAATGCCGCCATGTCGCCGGGGCCGGTCGCCCTCGTCGCTTCGAAGCGCACGGTTGAATCCGCCGAGGCCTGGCCGTCGACGCGCAGGCCCAGCCAGATCGTCGCCAGCGAGATGTCTTCGACGAGCGGGATCGGCCGTGCGCCGAAGGGCACCGATTCGGAGCCGAGGTCGATGCGGGGCGCGCCCTCGGGGAGGTTCGCGTCGATCTGCTTGGACAGGGCGGTGCTCTCCAGGAGCAGCCCGTTCGAGAAGGCGATGTCGGCGTGGGCGATGTCGCGCAACTGGGCCATGGAGGGCTCGAAGGAGTGGGGGTCGGCGCCCTCGGGGATGAGGGAGTGGACTTCGGCATCGGGGGCGACATTGCGGACGAGGTCGGCGATGATCGGCGTCGAGGCGACGATCGAGATCCCCGGCCCGGAGGATTCGGAGGGCGCCGCCCCGCCCTGCGCGCATCCGGCGAGCCCGGTCGTGGCGAGGACGAGGGCGGCGGCGCTCAGCCCCGCCCTGCGCGCGCCCCTTCGGCGCCGGGACGCGGTCGATGCGGTGCTCACAGCGCGCGCAGCCGACGTGCGAGGGCGAAGCCGACGACCGCGAGAACGGGGGCGACGACGAGCAGGGTGAGGGCGGAGGAGCCCGTCGATGCGAGTCCCGAGGGCAGTGCGGAGGCGTCGACGTTATGGCCCTCGGCGCGCAGGCGGGCGATCGTCGCCTCGTCAAGGGTGCAGGGCCGCCCGTCGGCCGTGCGCCCCACGTAGGTGGTCTGGCCGCCCGGGCCGCCGATGCTGCCGAACCAGCGGGTGCCGACGAGGGATCCGAAGTTCCCGGACTCGAAGACCGCGAGGGCTCCCGGACCGGAGACGCCGTTGAGCGTCCACGTCACGTCGCCGCTCGTGTTGCGGAG
The DNA here is from genome assembly GCF_050312375.1 of Schaalia sp. NCBI lineage: Bacteria > Bacillati > Actinomycetota > Actinomycetes > Actinomycetales > Actinomycetaceae > Schaalia > Schaalia sp. The sequence continues at coordinate 8,785 of NZ_JBNOYB010000115.1, read as the reverse complement.
CAGCTCGGGGTGCATGGTGTTGGCGCCGACCCACGGGACCGAGGCGACCTGGCTGGAGGAGATCATCCAGACCTTCTGGCCCTGCTTCGCGATGAATTCGATTCCTGCGGGTGCGCTCACCTCGGCGGCCGAACCGAGTCCGAAGACGAGGGCGGAGGGGTTCATCCACCGGGCGGGCTGGGTCCGGTCGTCCTTGACGAGCATGGAGATCCCCGATGCGCTGGCGGAGGTGCCGATGTCGAAGTGGCCGGAGTCGGCGTTGCCGGAGCCCCCGACCTCGAAGGTGAGGATCGCGGAGGTGCGGGCGATCTGCCCGGACTTCATGCGCGCGCTCTGGGTGATCGACACCTTGTAGGTGCCGGCTTGGGTGAAGACCCAGTTCGGGTGGACGTGCGTGTTCGCGCGGATCGTATGGGAGCCGCCGACGGCCGTGCCGCCGCCGGAGGCGGTCAGGGGAGTCGGGATGCACTGCTCCGCTGCGGTCGCGGCCTTGAGGTCCGAGGCCCCGTTCGTCCGGGTTTTCTCGGAGGCGGGGGCGTCCTTCGCGGGCTCTGAGGCGCTCTGCTTCTCGCCGGCTGCGCGGGAGGGGAGCAGTGTCGCGGCTCGGGCCTCCGCCCGGGCGAGGGCTTCGCCGCCCACCGCGAAGGTGTAGACCGCGGCTTCGCTCACGAGCCGTCCCTTCGGGGTCTGCGCTTCGGCGTGAAGGGTGAGGGTGTAGTCGCCCGGCGCGCTGAAGAGCCAATTCGCGTGCTCGTGGGTCGGGGAGTGCTGGAGGATCGAGCGGCCCGACGCCGCATCGTACCCTCCCTGTTCGAACACCGGGTTCACGGCGTTGAAGGCCCCGGAGCGCCACAGGTAGACCGTGCCGGGTCCTTCAACGGTGTCGATGACCAGGCGGATCTGAGTGGGGGAGAGGCCGGCGATGCGCGTGGAGTCCCATCCGGGCCAGAGCAGGGACGGGTTCTCCGACTGTGGAAGGGCGTAGCCGGCTGCGCCGATCCCTTCGATCGAGGCCGTGGCGTCGGTCTTGGCCTCGTCGCCGACTCCGAAGATGATCGTCGCCGGGTTGTGGAAGTGCGGCGTTCCGGGCGTGGAGAGGTCTTCCTTGGCGACGAGGGAGATCGAATCGCCGTTGGGCACGAGGGCGAAGACATCGGTGTGACCGCGTGTGAGGAGCGTCGTCGCGGTCGATCCTGCTGCGGTCGGGGGCGTCGTCTCGGCGGCGATGGCCTTGTGGGGGAGCAGGCCCGTGAGAAGGAGGGTGAGCGCGAGGACGAGGAGCGCGGCCTGGAGGCGGTGGCGCGCGGGAAGCCTGTCGAGGAGACGCATGAAGACCTTTATAAGTAATGGGAATGGCTATCATTAGAAAGATAGTCCTTCTCCTCGACTTCGTCGACTCCGCTCCCGCCTGCCCGTAGCGCCCCCGCGAAGGCGAGCCGCCCCCGCTCCGGACTGCGTTCATCCCTCCCCGCCGGGAGGGCGCATCGCATCGGACCGGCGGATTTCCGCGCAGAACCGGTCGTCGAGGGGCGGCCGTCCCCTTGAGGAGCGGGGCGCGCATCGAAGAGGGGCGCGTCCTCCTCGGCGGAGAGCTCCGCTGAAAATGCCCTTTGTGAAATGCGCCCCGCCCTCGTCGCCCTCGTCGAAGGCCCTGTCGGAGGACCCTTCTCCTCGCCGTGTCGCGGTCGCTCTCGGCGGACGAAGGTGATGCTTTCGGCGGCTGAAGGTGATGCTTTCGGCGAGGGGCGAGGTCTGAATGACGGCATCGAGGAGGGGGACCGAATGGCGGTTCCGCGCGATCGCCTCGACGAGACCGGCGAGGATCCCCGTCGCGAGGATCGCCCCCGCGAAGCGGAGGTCGTGACGCTTGCCGGATGCCGGAGGATCGGGATTCAAGGGGCTCGCTTAACGACCCCGTGTTACGAAGGACCGGGTGGCGGACCCCGCGATGCGAGGGGCGCTTCCGCGTCCTAGGCTCATCGGTCATGAGCCGCACGATCTTCGCCTCCGCCTCCTCCGCCGTCTCGGTGGAGCGCGTGCCGATGCGCGCTCTTCGCGACTGCCCGTGTCGGAGCTGTTGTCGCTGACCCGCCGATTCAGCCGGACCGGAGCGTCCTGCGACGGCTTGCGCGCCTGAGGGCGCGCCCTTCGGGGCCCAAGCCCCTTCCCCTCGTCCCCCTTCGGCATCCGGGCCTGGCCCGGCGTGCGTCCCTTTCCTCTGCCTCCCAGGAGCCACCATGCCCTCTTCCCTCCTCGCCCGCGCGCTTTCGGCCTCGGCACTCGCCCTCATCCCCGTGCTCGCCCTCGGCGCCTGCTCCTCGGCGCCGACGACCGACTCCGGGTCCGCGGGCACCGCGTCGAGCGCCGCGGCGGACGACGCCCTCGCCGCACTCCGGAAGTCCGGCGTGCTGAAGATCGGGACGGAGGGCACCTACGCGCCCTTCACCTACCACGATCCGGCGACGAATGAGCTCACCGGCTACGACGTCGAGGTCATCAGCGCGCTCGCCGACAAGCTCGGCGTCACCCCGGAGTTCGCCGAGGTGAAGTGGGACGCGATCTTCGCCGGCCTCGAGGCGGGGCGCTACGACCTCATCGCGAACCAGGTGAGCGTCAATGACGAGCGCCTCGCCCGCTACGACCTCTCCAACACCTACGCGAGCTCGAGCCCGGTCGCCCTCGTCGCCGAGGACGACACCTCGATCACCTCGATCGAGGACGTCGCAGGGCGCAGGGCCGCCCACTCGGCGACCTCGAACTGGACGCGGATCTCCAAGGACGCGGGGGCGAGGCTCGAACCCGTCGACGGCTTCACCGAGGCGGTCGCCGCGATCCGCGACGGCCGCGTCGACTACACGATCAACGACGGCCTCGCCGTCCTCGACTACCTGAAGTCGACGCGGGACCCGGGCGTGAAGATCGCCTTCGAGCTCCCGGATCGGGCTGTCGCCCAGGCCTTCGCCCTGCGCAAGGACTCCGGACTCCTCGACGCGATCAATGGGGCCCTCGACGAGCTCAGGGCCGAGGGCACGCTCCAGGCGATCTCCGAGAAGTACTTCGGCGTGGACGTCTCCGCGCCGCTCGACGACTCCGCGCAATCCGCGAAGTGAACCCCCTCCCGCCCTCGTCCCCTCACGGCGGCCGAGGGCGGGGCCGCGGCCTGCGAGCCGCTCATGAGAAAGGCCCCGCGTGGACACCACCGCCCTCGATCTCCTCAGCCGGTCGATCTGGCCGCTGGCCCGCGGCGCGCTCGCCGCGACGATCCCCCTCACCCTCGCCTCCTTCGCAATCGGGCTCGTCATCGCGATCCTCATCGCCCTCGCCCGCCTCAGCGAGTCGCGGATCCTCAGGGGACTCGCGGGCGTCTACGTCTCCCTCATCCGGGGGACGCCGCTCCTCGTCCAGCTCTTCGTCATCTTCTACGCGCTCCCGCAGCTCGGGGTCGTCATCGACCCCTTCCCCTCGGCGATCCTCGCCTTCTCCCTCAATGTCGGCGGCTACACGGCCGAGACGATCCGAGCGGCGATCCTCTCCGTCCCCACGGGGCAGTGGGAGGCGGCGGAGACGATCGGCCTCGACCGTGCGACGACGCTGCGCCGGGTCATCGCCCCGCAGGCCCTGCGCGTCGCCGTCCCGCCGCTCTTCAACACCTTCATCGGCCTCGTCAAAGACACCTCGCTCGCCTCCTCGATCATGGTGAGCGAGCTGCTGCGCGAGGCGCAGATCATCGCCGCGCCGAGCTACCGCTTCCTCCTCCTCTACTCGCTCGCCGCACTGTACTACTGGCTCATCTGCACGGTCCTGGCGACCGCCCAGTCCCGAATCGAGAAGAAGCTGGAGGCTCACTCATGACCGCACCGCTCCTCGCCGTGTCCGGCCTGAGGAAGTCCTACGGGGACCGCGAGGTCCTGCGGGGCGTCGACCTTCATGCCGAGGCCGGCACCGTCACCGCCCTCATCGGCCCCTCCGGATCGGGCAAGACGACCCTTCTGCGCTCCCTCGACGCCCTCGAGATCCCCGAGGTCGGGAGGGTCCGCATCGGCGACGCGGAAGTCGACTACTCGGCGAAGCCCAGCAGGGGGGAGCTCCAGGCCCTGCGGGCGAAGTCGGGAATGGTCTTCCAGACCCACCACCTCTTCCCGCACCGCACCGCCCTCGAGAACGTCATCGAGGGCCCGGTCCACGCCCAGAAGCGCCCGCTCGCCGAGGCGAAGGAGCAGGCCGTCGAGCTGCTCGGCAGGGTCGGGCTCGCGGACAAGCTCGACGCCTATCCTGCGAGCCTGTCGGGCGGTCAGGCCCAGCGCGTCGGCATCGCCCGCGCCCTCGCCCTCGAGCCCGAGCTCCTCCTCTTCGACGAGCCGACCTCCGCCCTCGATCCGGAGACCGTGGGGGACGTCCTCGAAGTGATCCGCGATCTTTCCGATCAGGGATGGACGATGGTGATCGTCACCCACGAGATTGCCTTCGCCCGCGACGTCGCCGACCGGGTCCTCTTCCTCGACGGCGGGAGGATCGTCGAGGAGGGGAGTGCGCGCGAGGTCCTCTCGCGCCCGAAGAACGAGCGCACGCGGCGCTTCCTCTCGCGCGTCCTCGATCCGCTGCGCACCGCCGAGCTCTCCGCGTCCCTTTAGGTCGTGCGCCCCTGTTCCGCCGAAAGCATCACTTTGTCGCGCCGAAAGCATCACGTTGCTGCATCGAAAGCATCACTTTGTCGCGCCGAAAGCATCACTTTGCCGCGCCGAAAGCATCACTTTGCCGCGCCGAGAGTATTCCCGCACTCGCCGCGCGCCGCTCTCGATCAGTCCTTCTGGTGCTTCGCGGCCCCGGTTCCGCAGGAGTCGTCGATGCGCCTCTCGATCCGGGTGAAGACCCGATCGAGGACCTCGATCTCCTCATCGGACAGGTCGTTGAGCGCGAGCGAGCGGATGATGTCGCGGTGAACGAGCGCAGTCTCGCGGAAGTGGTCCGCGCCTTCGGAGGTGAGGTGGATGAGTCCGCCGCGACCGTCCTCGGCGCAGGTCGTACGGGAGAGGAACCCGCGTGCGATGAGCCTGTTCACCGTGTGAGTCAAACGGGAGGGGCTGAAAACAACCTGGTGGGCGAGAAGCGAGGGGCGGATGCCCTCGTCCCCGGCCCGCGAGACTTGGAGCAGGACGTTGTATTCGGGGAGGCTGATCCTCCGCTTGCTCTTGAGCTCGGTCTCGATCCGGTTGGTCAGGCGTGTCGTGGTCGTGAAGTAGGCCTCCCACGCCCGTCCACGCGCGTCGCGTCGGGTCATTCGATGCCTCCCATGAGCTCTTCAAATTCGACGAATCCGGGCCACGTGTCGGCTTCGGTCGGCGCTTTCGTGTGAGCATCAAGTGTAGCTGTTCGAATCGTCTGCGCGCCCTCGGGGCGGGACGACCCGTGTCCGGGGAGCCGTGAGAGGAGCTCTTGCGACGCCCTGCGGATGCGTCGGGAGAGTCCGTCGCCGCCGCTGGGATCCGAGTCGTGCGCGTGCGCGCCCCAGTCCTCGGTCGCCGCGTAGACGGCGGTCGGGACGGGGTCGGCGTGCTGATAGGTGAACAGGGGGCGCATCGCGACTTCCGTGACCAGGCTGTGCCGGGGAGTGCCTCCCGTGGCGCCGAGGGCGACCGGCTTCCCCCTGAGGGCGTCCGGGTCGAGCACGTCGAAGAAGGACTTGAACAGTCCGGAGTAGGAGGCCTGATACGTGGGGGTGAGCGCGACGATCCCGTCGGCGCTCATGACGGTCTTCTGGGCCTCGGCGAGGCGCTCGTTCGGGAATCCGGTGAGGGCGTGGTCCGTGATCGCATGTGCGAGCGGCCGCAGCGCGATGGTCCGGACCTCGATCCGCGAGGCGGGGGCCGCACTCGCGTCCTCGAGGGCCGAACGGAAGCGGGATGCGAGGTTCGCGGTCGAGGATTCCTCGCTCATCCCGGCGTGGATGATGACGATCGTGGGCACTGCTCCTCGATTCTTTTCCGGTGGCGCCGCTGGTGCGGGGCGTCAGGCGAGCTCGCGCAGGAGGGCGTCGGCGTGCGAGACGGCCGCTTCCTCGGATTCGCGCTGCTCGTAGAAAGAGGCGCCGGTCACCGAGTCCTCCTCGGAGGCGATGCGCACTCCGAAGGCGTCGGAGTTGCCGAAGGCCTCTGCGGCCGCGGCTTTCACGCGGGCGGGGGCGGTGGTCGCCGAGGGGGCGGCCGCCCCGCCCAGGCGGACGGATTCGGCGACTCCTTCGGCGCGGGCGAGTTCTCGGTGGATCTCGTTGACGGCGTCCGCCCCGTCGCGTTCGGCGAGGAGGGAGGCGTGAGTCGGCGGGTTCGCGGGGGCTTGCGGGTCGCGCATGGCGTCGAATTCGCGGCGCAGGATCGGGACGATCTCGCCGAGGTGGTCGATCTGCTCGAGGACGGTGCGCAGGGGCAGGCCGGCGTGGTCGATGAGGAAGAGCTGGCGCTGGTAGTCGCCGACGACGTCGCGGAATTCGAGGGTGCGGTCGATGACCTCCTGCGGGGAGCCGACGGTGAGGGGGGTCTGGCGCATGAAATCTTCGAGGCTGGGACCGTTTCCGTAGACGGGCGCGTTGTCGAAGTAAGGGCGGAATTCGGCAATGGCGTCCTGGGAGTTCTTCCGCATGAAGACCTGGCCGCCGAGGCCGACGATCGCCTTCTTCTGGACGCCGTGCCCGTAATGCTCGAAACGTTCGCGATAAAGCGCGACCATTCGGGCGGTGTGCGAGGGCGGCCAGAAGATGTTGTTGTGGAAGAATCCGTCGCCGTAGTAGGCGGCTTGCTCCGCGATTTCGGGGGAGCGGATTGAACCGTGCCATACGAATGGGGGGATTCCGTCGAGGGGGCGGGGCGTCGAGGTGAATCCGCGCAAAGGCGTGCGGAATCTGCCGGACCAGTCGATGTCCTCCTCCGACCAGAGCCTGCGCAGCAGGGCGTAGTTCTCGATCGCGAGCGGGATGCCCTGGCGGATGTCCTGACCGAACCAGGGGTAGACGGGGCCGGTGTTCCCGCGTCCCATCATGAGGTCGATGCGACCGTCCGCCATGTATTGGAGCATGGCGTAGTCCTCGGCGATCTTCACCGGGTCGTTCGTCGTGATGAGCGTCGTCGAAGTCGACAGGATGAGGGATTCTGTCGCGCCGGCGATGCGGGCGAGGGTCGTCGTGGGCGAGGAGGAGAAGAAGGGCGGGTTGTGGTGCTCTCCGAGGGCGAAGACGTCGAGGCCGGCCTCTTCGGCGTGCTTCGCCATGATGAGGATGTCGGCGATGCGCTCGGATTCGGTGGGGGTGCGTCCGGTCGTCGGGTCGGTGGTGAGGTCGGAGACGCTCATGATTCCGAACTGCATAGGGGCTCCTTCGTCGGCGTTGACACCAGAATAGTACAAGTTTCAACTAACTGGGGGAGGGGCGGGGTGATCCTGTTCACGCACGCAAGAAGCGTCGGGGGGGTGAACCTGATCGCGGGCGAGGGAATTCGCCTATTCGCTTCATAAGAATTATCACCTTCTTCGGAGGCATTCCTCTTGCTATTCTTCTTGTGGAATAACGAGCCGAACGTCGGCCCGTCCGAAATGAAAGAGAATCTCGAATGAAGAAGACCCAGGTCGTCCTCGTTGATGACATCGATGGCGGTGCCGCCGACGACACCATCGTTTTCGCTTTCAAGGGCGTCTCCTACGAAATCGATCTTTCTGAAGCGCACATCGAAGAAATGACCGCTGATTTCGCGAAGTGGACGCAGAAGGCGCGGCGCGTGGGCGGCCGTCAGACCCGCTCCCGCTCCGCGAAGCCCAAGGCGGATTCACGCGCCGCCCTCATTCGCGAATGGGCCAAGGCCGAAGGGGTGGCCGTCAACGAGCGCGGTCGCATCTCCGCCGATGTCGTGGCCGCCTATGAGGCCGCGAAGGCCTGAAAAGCGCTCGCTCGCCGAGTGACACGCTCTGAAGAGAATGGAAGAATAACGGCATGACCTACACATTGGTGCTGCTCCGCCACGGCGAGAGCGAATGGAATGCGAAGAACCTCTTCACCGGTTGGGTGGACGTCCCCCTCTCCGAGAAGGGCCGTGCGGAAGCCGCCCACGGCGGTGAGCTCCTCAAGGAGTCCGGAGTCCTTCCGGACGTCCTCTTCACCTCGATGCTGCGCCGCGCGATCATGACGGCGAACCTCGCCCTCGACGCGGCCGATCGCCACTGGATCCCCGTCGAGCGCAACTGGCGCCTCAACGAGCGCCACTACGGCGCCCTCCAGGGGAAGAACAAGAAGGAGATCCGCGACGAGTACGGCGAGGATCAGTTCATGCAGTGGCGTCGCTCCTACGACGTTCCGCCGCCCGCCATCGAGGCCGGCTCGGAGTACTCCCAGGACGCCGATCCGCGCTACGCCGGTGAGCCGATCCCGATGACCGAGTGCCTCAAGGACGTCCTCGAGCGCCTCCTGCCCTACTGGGAGGGCACCATCGTCCCCACGATCAAGACGGGTAAGACCGTGATGATCGCCGCGCACGGCAACTCCCTGCGCGCCATCGTCAAGCACCTCGACGAGATCTCCGATGACGAGATCGCCGGCGTCAACATCCCGACCGGCATCCCGCTCGTCTACGAGCTCGATGAGGAGACCCTCAAGCCCGTGAAGAAGGGCGGCACCTACCTCGATCCCGAGGCCGAGGCGAAAATCGCCGCCGTCGCCAACCAGGGCAAGTGAGTCCGGAGCGCGGCGCCTCATCGCCTGCGCGATGACCGCGCGCGATCGACTGCCGAGCGGGGCCCGTCCGGACAA
>NZ_JBNOYB010000114.1:0-11379 GCF_050312375.1 Schaalia sp. | reverse complement strand
AGTCTCGGGGGCCGTCCGCCCTCCGAGTCCCGCCGAGGCCTCAGTCGCCCGCGGCGGCGAGCCAGCGCTCGGCGTCGAGAGCCGCGCGGCAGCCCGAACCGGCCGCCGTGATCGCCTGCCGATAGGTGTGATCGACTGCATCGCCGCAGGCGAAGACCCCCGGGATGCTCGTGCGCGTCGAAGGCTCTGCCACCGTGATGTAACCGGCCTCGTCGAGGTCGACCTCGGACTTGAGGAAGTCCGTGCGGGGCAGGTGGCCGATCGCCACGAAGACGCCGTCGAGCGGCAGCACCCGCTCGGAGCCGTCGACGGTCGAGGACAGGCGCAGTCCCGTCACGGAGTCATCGCCGAGGACCTCCTCGACCACCGAGTTCCACGCGAACTCGATCTTCGGATTCGACATGGCGCGCTCGGCCATGACCTTCGAGGCGCGCAGCTCATCGCGCCGGTGGACGACGGTCACCTTCGAGGCGAAGTTCGTGAGGAAGGTGGCCTCCTCCATCGCGGAGTCGCCGCCCCCGACGACCGCCAGCTCCTTGTCCTTGAAGAAGAAGCCGTCGCAGGTCGCGCAGTAGGAGACGCCGTGCCCGGAGAGGCGGTCCTCGCCGGGGACGTCCATGCGGCGGTATTCGGAACCGGTCGCCAGGATGACGGCCTTCGCGTAGAGCAGTTCGTCGTCGACGGCGAGGACCTTGACGCTTCCGGAGAGATTGACCGCGGTGACGTCCTCGTAGCGGATGTCCGCGCCGAACTTCTCGGCCTGCTCGGCCATGCGCCCCATGAGGTCCGGCCCCTGAACGCCCTCGGGGAAACCGGGGAAGTTCTCGACCTCGGTCGTGTTCATGAGCGCCCCGCCGGCGGTGATCGCACCCGCGAGGACGACGGGCTTCAGGCCCGCTCGCGCAGTGTAGATCGCCGCCGTGTAGCCCGCCGGGCCCGATCCGACGATGACGACCTCGTGGATCTGAGCGTCGTCGGGAACGTCGCCGGAGGGGCGCGCGGCGACGGCCGGAGCCGCCTCCTCAGCGGGAAGTTCGACGGAGCGGAGAAGATCCGGGAATGGAGTGAAGGACATGGGGATCCAATCTTGTTTCGGTCGTGAGCGGCCCAGACTCACTGACAGGGCTCATTGGACGGAGAGTTCGCTCACCCACGCCCACGGACGGCCGTCGACCGAGGTCGGCATCACCCTGAAGCTCAGGGCAATGGCGCTGGCCTCCGTGGGTTCGGGCAGGGAGATCACCGTTGATTCTGACAACGCGGAAGTCGCGAGTTCTGTTCCGCCCCGGGGGTTGGAAGGATCGGTGACATTGCGCACGACGACCTCTCCGCCCTGAGTCGAGGGATCCATCTGGAGCGTCACACCCGAAACGAGGGCAGGCCCCTCCAGGTTCACGACGATCGTCACCGTCGCATTCTCATCGAATGCGTTGATGTCGAAGTAGCGCGACCTCCATGAAGTCTCAGGATTCTGGTCGATCATGTTGACCGCGAGATCCGGATGGTCGCCGTCATCATTGTTCCAGGAGAGCACCGACACCGAGGAGATCAAGGGGGCCGCGGTTGCGGCATCGTCGCCGAGCGCCGACTGCGCGCTCTGAGCGCCGCCCGACTGCGCATCGACGATCGACTGGGCGATGTCGAGATCCGTCACGGGCGACAGGGCCGTGCTGACCGCCCACACGGCGGCGGCGACGGTGAGCGCCGCAGCGAGAATCAGCGTCGGCTTCGTCGGATCGATCAAACGGCGCTCCCGGTCCGTGCGGCCCGGCGCCGGGCTTTCAGGGGAGCGCGCGCCCCGGTCTGAATCCGGCATCGTGAGGATCTCCTCCGCCGAAGCGCGGCTCGTCGGCGCTCCCGCAGTCGAAGGCGCGAGGACCGCAGGGGAAGGCGCGAGGACCGCATCGAAGCCCGAGGCTCCGGCCGCCGCCATGGGGATGGCGGCGCCGGCCACGGGGGCGGGGATCCTGCTCCCAGAGGATTCCCCGACGACGGGGGATTCACCGTCTGACGCGCAAGCCGCGGCCCCCTCATCCCCGACGGCGATCCCGGCGGTGAGATCGGGTGCGTCGCCCTCGGCGGCGGAGGCGCCATCAGCCTCCTCAGCGCCGGCGACGGATCGGGCCGCGGCGAAATGCGCCTTCACCTTCTCCGCCGAGGCGACGGCCGCCGCCGAAACCGCCGTCAGCCACGCGCAGGTCCTCCCCGCGATCGCATTCTCCTCGGAGTGAGAGGGCGCGGAGTCATGAGCCGATTCGCCCGGCTCTTCGGCTTCGCCCTCCTGAGACGTGAGGATCTCCTCGAAAGAGGGGAGAGGGGCCTCATCCTGGTTCGTCTCGGAGTCGGTCCCGTCCGAAGAACGGAAGACGTCGCCGAGCCCGTGAGCCCCCTCGTCCTCGCCCTCGTGCTCGGAAGGCGCGGCATCATCGTCGGCCTCCGCGGGCGCGGGCAGCCCCTCCTCCGAATCCGAAGGAACGGCCTCCTCATCGGTCGGCACGGCCGCATCCGCATCGGGCACCGGATCGGGGGAGGACGACTCGTCGTTCTCGAACTTCTCATCCTCGTCCATGGGCCCCCCAGAATCGCTGTCGGTCTCTTCACCCATTATGTCCGCCGTTTCCCCATTCCCCGCGATCGGCGCGGCGAAAACACGGCGAAGCGGCGCGGGCACGCGGAGCCGGGCGAGGAGCGGCGCGGCGGCCAGCGCGGACAGGCCGGGGCTGAGAAGACGCAGGGCAAGCAGGTAGACGGGCGTCGCAACCGCCGCGACCAGCACCATCTTGCCCGTCGCCACGAGGAAGCGGAGCAGGGTCGAATCGGCCGAGGTATTGACCCCGACGAGGGACAGCGCGCCGAAGGCCGCCGCGCCCGCAAGGGCCGCGCAGAAGAAGAAGACGGCGTAAGAGACGAGGAGGTGCTTGCGATCGACCAGCGGATTGCGCCTCGCGACGCCGAAGAGCGCGATGAGCGCATGGATGATGAGGGCGAAGGTCTCCGCGAATGCGGCCCCGGCCACCCACCAGTGGGGATCGGAGACCGCATAGATCGACCAGCCGATCACCACCTGGATCAGCGCGGGGACGATCCCGAAGAGGAACACGGGCTTGACGTCCTCGTAGGCATAGAAGAAGCGAAGGCTCATCAGGCCCATCCCGGTCGAAGCGACTCCGGGCATGAGGGCGACGAGGATGATCGCGTAAGCGACGACGACGGCCGAATTGCGCTGCGTCGGCAAAACGATCTGCATCATCGGAACCGAACCGGCCATGAGGATCGCAGCGGCGAGCAGGACGAGGAAGGTGATCGTCCGGACGCCCATCTGGTAGCTCTTCGCGATCGCAGCATCATCGTGTTCCGCCGCGTACTCGGCCATATGGGTGAAGATGGCCGTTGCGAGCGACACGCTGATGAGCGACTGCGGCACCATGAAGATCATGAAGGCCGTCGCATAGGCGTTGATGCCGACGACGTCGAAGACGTTGTGCGTCTTCGCGTAGGAATCGGCCAGGGACGCCAGGTTGTTCGTCGACAGGATCCCGATCTGCGACACCATGAGGGTCGCGAAGGTCCAGCCCGCCACCTTGGAGGCCGAGCGGAAGGACGTTCCGCGGAAGCGGAAGTCGGGGCGGAACCTGATGCCGGCGCGGCGCATTGGAATGAGGAGGATCAGCGCCTGGGCGATCACGCCGAGTGTCGCGGAGCCGCCGAGGACCCAGAACTGAGCGCTCGTGAAGTCCGCGATCTCGATCCTGCCGTCGGTCGTCCCCCACAGGAGGAAGAAGGCCGTGAGGCCCGCGATGCCGATGACGTTGTTGACGACCGGCGCCCACATGTACGGGCCGAAGACGCGGCGCGCGTTGAGCAGCTCGCCGAGCAGGTTGTACAGGCCGTAGAAGAACAGCTGGGGCAGGCACAGGAGGGCGAAGAGGATGGCGAGCGCCCGGATCTCCGCGTCGTATCCCGCGGCGGTGATGATGACGAGGAGCGGGGCGGCGATCATCGAAACCACGGTGATGCCGAAGAGGATGACCCCCGCCAGCGTGAGGAGGCGATTGATGTAGGTCTCCCCGTCGTACTTGCGCTTGAGCGCGCCGACGATCTGCGGGACCAGAACGGCGTCGAAGACGCCGGAGGCGAGGATGTTGAACACCGTGTTCGGCAGGGTGTTCGCCGTCTGGAACGCCGCTGCGACACCGCCGCCGGCCGACCCGATGACGGCGAGGAGCATCATCGAACGGACGAGGCCGAGGATCCTCGACACCAGGGTCCCGGACGCCATCAGCGCGCTCGCTCGCAGGAGCGAGTGCTGTTTCGGCTGAGCGGACCCGCCCTCGGGAGCGGAAGCAGCGTCATTCGGTGGATTCATCTATGCATCTTCCCCTGGTGCGTGCGTACCGCGTCCGTGAGGGCGATTCAGTTTCGAGCGGACCGTTCTGACGAGACCGGCGACGAACAGCACGGCGAGAGCCGAGGCCGCGGTGATGGTCAGCGCGTCCTCCCAGCCGGCCCGCATCCTCACGAGAATCGGAGGAGAATCCGTGAGGTGCGCGCCGTCGGGAGTCGAGATGTCGTAGGTGACCTCGATGTTCCCCGAGCCGATCGCCGTCACGGGGACTCCGACCGAAGTCACCGACTGCGCCTTCAGCGTGGCGCGAGTCGTGGAGGCGACCTCCAGGCGCGGATCGGAGGGGACGATCGACACGAGGACCTCCACGTCCCACTCGAGATCATTGCGGACTCGGACGGGGAAGTCCGCGGACTTGTTGATGAGGTTGACCGCATCGGAAGGCGTCGCCGACACCTGCGAGCGCAGCCAGGCGACGTCTGCGCGGACGGCGTTCGCCCTCGTGCGCTGCTCCTCCGGTGAGACGGCCGCGGACAGGACGGGGAGCGCATCGTCGATCGAGGCGAAAACGGCTTCGGGATCGGAGGCGGCCGTGGCGAGGTGGCCGAGCGAAGCCAGGGAATCCTTCATGGTCGTCACGGCCTCCGCCGAGGCCTCGGGAACGGCCCCCGCATCCGCTGCGGGGCGCTCCACATCGCTCGCTTCGGATGCGGTCGCCTCCTGGAAGGAGATCGGAGCGACCCAACGCGCGTTGAGAAGCGCGTTCAACCGCTTCGCCAGGCGCTCGGTGGGGGCCTCGGTGCGTGAGGCGGCGACGAAGAGGGTCCGCGAGAGGCTCGGACGTTCCCGCGTGATGATCGCCGTGAGCGCGGCGAGCCCCTGCTCGGCATCGAGCTCGTCGGCGTCATTCGTCGTCGTCCAGTTGAGAAGCTCATTGAGCAGCGCATCCGGTGCGAGCACCGTGCTCCCCGAACCGCTGCTCCCCGTCGCCGGGTCGACGTTCATCACGGAGGAGGGCGTGAAATCGAGGATCTGAACCGGCGAGAGCGCCCCCTGGGGAGCGATCGTCACCCTGTCCGCGAACGCCCCGAGCGCCTGCGTCCCGAAGAGCTCCTCGCGCGGCCACGACACGTTCTTCACGATCGAAGGGCGGTGGGCGCCCTCCTCGGATGAAGACGAGTCCTCGGAGTGGGAAGCACCCCGGGGGCCGGCGCCCGATTCGGCGCCCTCGCCCTCGGCAGCGTCATCGGCGGAAGCGGCCGCGAGCGCCCCGGGGGAATCGGGGAAGGCGTCGATCGAGGCGAGGGCCTCGCCGAGCAGGTCCTCCGCGCCGGTCACGGCGAGCGTCGCCAGGCACGCGTCGCCCTCGGGCAGGGCGACGATCTCCGACGCCGCCCCGTAGAAGGAATCGATGAACTGCGCATCGCTCGCGGCTCCGGCCTCGGTCCGCGTCCCCCCCGATTGCGCGCCCTCATCGTCGGCGTCGGCCTCAGGAGCCGGCAGCACCCGCGCATCCATTGCGAGGGTCGCGCCGGGGGTCTTCGCGATCTGAAGGACCGCGCGGCGCTCGGCGTCCCCTCCGCGGGAGTTCTGCGAGGTCCAGGGGATGAGCGCATTCACCCGGGTCTGCGCGAGCGGCTGGGAGGTGTCCCAGATCATCAGGGAGCGGTCCCGGCCGGAGGCGTCCTGGGATGAGCCCGACACGGTGAGCGTCCTCGGACCCCACGACGCCGGGAATCCGAGGGGCAGATAATCGATCGGCACGCGGAAATCGAAGGGGGACTCGGCCCCGGACTCGAGCTGCGCCCCCAGAACCTGCGTCGACACCGTGACCTCCCACGGGGAGGGGGAGGAGAGCTCGGATTCGAGGGCCGCTGCGGACACCGGCGTCCACGCGCCGACCGAGAGCTCGAGGACCGGCGCCGGAAGGGCGGACGAGCCCGTGTTCTTCACGGTCCCGGCGACCAGGAGCTCGTTCTCGGAGGTGAGGATCCGGGGCGCGACCTCGTCGATGGACACCTCAAGGCCGTTCGATTGGGCCGCTCCTGCGAAGAGGGAGGCGGATGCGGGCTCCTCAGCGGCCGCCTGGAGAGATCGCGCGGCCTCCGGGGCGGCGAGGGCGGGGCCCGTCGGCGTCAGCGCGAAACCCGCGGCGCACGCCGCGGTCAGGGCCGTGGCGCCGAGAATGCGTGTGAGGACGTGAGCGCGCGGCATTCACGTGCCCTTGTACAAGAGGTCGAGCGCGATCTGGACGATCCTGCGCTCATTGGGGTAGGCGAGGCGATGCGCGACGGTGTCCAGTCGCATCCAGGCCGCGTCCTCAGCCTCTTGATCCGGATCGTGCTCCACGGTGATCGTGCCCGACTGATACCCCATGAGGTAGTGGTGGACGACCTTGTGGACCCTGCGATCGCTGCCCGAGAACCAGTAATCGATGCTCGCGAGGTGGCGGATGATCCGCCCGGAGATGCCGGTCTCCTCCGCGACTTCACGCAGGGCCGCCTGCTCGGCCGTCTCTCCCGCCTCGAGGTGCCCCTTCGGGAGGCACCACTCGATCCTGCCCGCGCGATTGCGCCTCGCGATGAGGGCCGCGTAGGGGATCCCGTTGACGACGTCGACGACGATGCCCCCCGCGGAGGTCTCGAGGGAGACGGGAAGACTCGCGGTGCCCGTGTGCGCGGGGCGCTCGCCGACACGACGACGAGGGGGTCTGGGGACCCCCTGACGGCGTTCATTCGGGCGCTCGGGCATGCGTCCACTCTAGCCAGCCTCGCCTCGTTTTCGTGCGTCGGCACCCTGGCCGCGGTCTCCGCAGTGGGTGGCCTCACGCTGCGGACACGGGGGCGGACGTGGCCCCCGGGCGCCCGGGCATGGCATTCTGAATGGCGATGACTCCCCGAAATCCCTCCAGCGCGTCCCCGGAAGCCCCCTCGGTTCCGGACGGCCGTCGCACAGCCATGACTCATGACGCCCGAGACATCCCGGCGCTCCTCGCGAACGCGAAGCGCGCCTTCGCCGGGCTCCCGGACGACATCCTCGAACTCGGGCGGGTCTTCGAGGCGGCGGGCGAGGAGATCGCCCTCGTCGGGGGGCCGGTGCGCGACGCCTTCCTCGGCGTCGCCCCCCATGACTTCGACCTCACGACCTCGGCGCCTCCCGAGCGCACGGAGGAGCTCCTGGCCCTGTGGGGTCAGGCCGTCTGGGACGTCGGCAAGGAGTTCGGGACCATCGGCGGACGTCGCGGCGCGACGAGCGTGGAGGTCACGACCTACCGCTCCGACACCTACGAAGTCGGCTCCCGCAAACCCGAAGTGTCATTCGGCGATTCCCTGGAGGGGGACCTCACCCGCAGGGACTTCACGGTCAACGCCATGGCGATGCGCTTGCCGTCGATGGCCCTGGTCGATCCGCATCACGGCCTCGAGGACCTCGCGCAGTCGCGCCTGCGGACCCCCGTGACCGCCGAGCAGTCCTTCGACGACGACCCCCTTCGGATCATGAGGGCGGCCCGTTTCACCGCCCAGCTCGGCATCGACGTCGATCTCGATGTCATGGAGGCGATGGAGGCGATGGCCCCGCGTCTTAAGATCGTGTCGGCCGAGAGGATCCGCGCCGAACTCGAGCGCCTCATCGTCTCCCCCTTCCCGAGGCGCGGTCTCGAACTCATGGTGCACACCGGTGTCGCCGCGATCGTGCTTCCGGAGGTCGCCGAGCTCGTCTCCACCGTCGACGAGCACAAGCGCCACAAGGACGTCTACGAGCACACCCTCACGGTCCTCGAGCAGGCGATGGATCTGGAGACCGGGCCCGACGGCGCCGTGCCCGCGCCGGACTTCGTCTTGCGCTTCGCGGCCCTCATGCACGACGTCGGCAAGCCCGCGACCCGGCGTTTCGAGGGCGGTTCGGTGTCCTTCCACCACCACGAGATCGTCGGAGCGAAGCTCACCCGCAAGCGGATGCGCGCGCTCAAGTTCGACAAGGCCACCACCGAGGCCGTCGCCGGTCTCGTCGCCCTCCACCTGCGCTTCCACGGCTACGGCGAGGCCGCGTGGACGGACTCCGCCGTGCGCCGCTACGTCGCCGACGCGGGCGACCTCCTCGAGCGCCTGCACCGCCTGACCCGCGCCGATTGCACGACCCGGAATCGGCGCAAGGCCCTCATGCTCTCAGCCGCGTACGACGACCTCGAGTCGCGGATCGCGGCCCTTCGGGAGCAGGAGGAGCTCGACGCGATCCGCCCCGACCTCGACGGCGATCAGATCATGGAGATCCTCGGCCTTCGTCCTTCGCGCGCCGTGAAGATGGCGCGCGACCACCTCCTCGAGCTCCGCATGGAACGCGGTCCGCTCGGCGAGGAGGGCGCGAAGGAGGCCCTGCTGGCGTGGTGGTCCTCGCCCGAGGTCCGCGACATCGCCGCCGAATACGAGGCCGAGCAGGCCCGGTACGAGGAGATGGTGGCGGCCAAGCGCGCCCGGAAAGCCGCCGCGAAGGCCAAGCGCGAGGCGGATCTCCAGGCGGACTGACCCCGCCGCAGCGCAGGACCGCCCTCGACCTGGAAGCGCCCGTCACGGCCATCGCGCGAAACGTTGAGCCCATCACGATTCCGGCTAACTCACAGGGTGAGTGCATAGGCTGGGGGAATCGACCCCTGCTGAAAGGCTGAATAGTGGCGACATCCGACGGGAAGAAGGACTGGAGCGAGATCATGGGATCCGCCTCCTCGCGCCCGCACCTGCCCACTCGTGCCGAAACCCAGGGCCGCCGTTCAGGCGGCGCGGCGCCCTCGCGGCGCGTCTCGGGCTCGAAGCGCACGGGATCCAAGACGGCGAAGGGCGCGAAGGGCAAGCGCGGCATCGGGAAGAAGATCGGGCTCGGCCTGGTCTTCACCTTCCTCGCCGTGCTCCTCGCCGGACTCGGGGCCTTCCTCTACATGTACGTGACCATCGCGATCCCCAAGGCGGACGACCTCGCCCTCGCCCAGAAGACCACGATCTACTACTCCGACGGCGAGACCGAACTCGGCGATCTCGGAGAAGTCGACCGGCAGATCATCGATGCATCGACACTGCCCGACTACGTCGGCAAGGCGATCGTCGCCTCCGAGGACCGGACCTTCTACACGAACTCCGGCATCGACCCCAAGGGCATCCTGCGCGCCCTCTACAACAACATCACGACCGGTTCGCGACAGGGCGGATCGACCCTCACCCAGCAGTACGTCGAGCGCTACTACGTCGGCCAGACGACCTCTTACATCGGCAAAGCCGAAGAAGCCGTCCTCGCGCTCAAGATCAACCGGGAGCAGTCCAAGGACGAAATCCTCGGCAACTACCTCAACACGATCTACTTCGGTCGACGCACCTACGGCATCGAGGCCGCGGCGAAGGCCTACTTCGGCCACTCGGCGAAGGACCTGACCCTCTCCGAAGCGGCGCTGCTCGCCGGGATCATCCCCGCCCCCTCCGCGTGGGATCCCGCCATCGATCCCGACCAGGCGAAGTCCCGGTGGGCGCGCGTCCTCGACCTCATGGTCGAGGACGGCTGGATCTCCCAGGCGCAGGCCGATGCCGCGGAGTTCCCCGAGACGATCGATCCCGCGACCCTCAACTCCTCGTCGATGACGGGCCCCCTCGGCTACCTCATCGAACAGGTGCAGACGGAACTCGTCTCCGCGGGCGTCGTGGACGAGGACACGATCTTCAACGGAGGCCTCAAGATCGTGTCGACGATCGACAAGGCCAAGCAGGACGCGGCGATCGCCGCCGCGAATTCGATGAAGGAGGTCGAGGGCTGGGATCCGCAGTTCCAGCACCTCGCCCTGTCCTCGATCGATCCGAACACGGGCGAAATCGTCGCCGAGTTCGCGGGCTACGACTACGAGGTGCGCCAGCAGAACTCCGCCACCCAGGACATCGCCATGGCGGGTTCGTCCTTCAAGCCCTTCGCGCTTCTCGCGAACGCCAGGGCGGGCGGCTCCGTTCACGACCGCTACGACGGCAACTCGCCGAAGTCCTTCGAGGGGTTGACGAGCCTCGTCGCCAATAACGGAGGGGTCTCCTACGGCCCGGTGGACCTCATCACCTCGACGGGATGGTCGATCAACACCGCCTATGTCGCCCTCAACAAGGAGGTCGGCCCCGCCGCGACGATGCAGGCCGCGATCGACGCGGGAATCCCCGAGGACACCGCCGGTCTGGAGGCCTCCCTGCTCAACGTCCTCGGTTTCGCCTCACCGCACAACGTCGATCTCGCGAACGCCTTCGCGACGATCGCGAACGGCGGCGAGCGCATGACTGCGCACATCGTGAAGACCGCCTCGGATTCGCACGGGAACCTCCTCTACGAGGCGGCCAAGACGGGCGAACGCGCATTCGACGTCGAAGAGGTCTCGTCCATCATGCCAGCGCTTCGCGCGGTCACGGGTGCGAACGGCTCGGCCTGGAAGGTCGGAGCGGCGCTGCCCGGCATTGAGACGGCGGGCAAGACGGGCACCTCCTCGGATCAGCTGTCCGCCCAGTTCTCCGGCTTCGTGCCGGGGCTCGCGACGACGGTGTCGATGTACCAGTCCGACGAGAACGGGAATGCGGTCCCCCTGACGAACATCGGCGGCCTCGATCACTTCTACGGCGCCGACTGGGCCGCTGACGTCTGGATCGCGTACATGACCCAGGCCACCCAGGGAATGACGACGACGAGCTTCGACTGGATCGTCCCCTCGACGAGGACGCCGAAGAACTCAGTGCCGGAGCAGGCTCAGAGCGCGCAGACCGCGCCTGCCGCACCGAGCGAGACGGAGCAGCCCCGGACGGATACGACGACTCCGGCACCGGCGCCCTCCACGCCCGTCGCTCCCGAGGATTCTGGGCAGGACGAGGTCGAGCCCGCACCCGATCCGAACGCCGGCGGCGAGAACGAGGCCGAAGCGGACAACGGCGGTAACGCAGCGGTGAAGCCCAACGCCGGAGCCGCCGGCTAGGGGTGCGGGGCCCGCTGAGGCCCCCGGCTTCCGCTCCGGCCGACGGTCGGCGCATGAG
>NZ_JBNOYB010000113.1:0-36279 GCF_050312375.1 Schaalia sp. | reverse complement strand
ACAGTGGGCGGACGGGCACCCGTCCGCCCCGGCGCGTGCTTCGCAGCGGGTTCAGAAGCCGGGGGCTCCCTGCGCCTTCGCGAGTTCTGCGAACTGGTCCTGCGTCGCCTTCGCGGCTTCGGCGGGGGTGACGGCTCCGTTCACCATGTTCGCGAGGTTGAGGTACAGATCGGGGTTGGCGATCGCCTGCGACTGCATGGAGCCGACGGCGTCCTTGAGGGAGGCCGCGGAGTCGAGGAGGGCCTGCGGGACGGTGTCGGGGCTGTCGACCGACTTGAGGACGGACACGATGTTCTGATCGTTGACGAAGGCCTTGTAGCCCTCGGACATCCAGAAGTTGAGGAACTGCCGTGCGGCGGCCTCGCGGGCGGAATCCCCGGTCTTGAAGGCGACGACGCCGCCGGTCTGCTGGGGGATCGAGGTGCCGATCGAGCCCTTCTTGGAGAGGGGGAAGAAGCCGATGGTCTCGTCCAGGGCCGCCTTGTCGTTGCCCGCGAGGGCGGCGATCGCGTTGAAGGTGCCGTTGGCCTGGATGATCATCGCGGTCTTGCCCTCCCAGAGGGCGGCGGACTGCTCGGTGTCCTTGGCCGAGCCGGCGTCGGCGTTGTAGAGGCCTTCATCGAACATCGCCTTGTAGGCCTCGATCGCGCCGAGGACATCAGGTCCGGTGAAGGAGTCCTTGTTCGTGTTGATGCGGTCCCAGAGGCCGTCCTTCGCGGCCTCGGCGAGCTGGATGTTGACGGCCCACTGGGTGCCCCACTGCGAGCCGGCCATTTCGAAGAGGGGGGATTCGACCCCGGGGACGTTCGCGGCCTTGATCTTCTTCGCGGTGTCGATGAACTGGTCCCATCCGACGGGCAGTTCGGTGATCCCGGCGGCTTCGAAGACCTTCTTGTTGTAGTAGATGCCCTCGACGTCGGGGGAGGAGATGAGTGCGGCGTAGCGCTTGCCGTCGTAGGTGCCTCCGGCGTCGGCGATCCCGTCCGCGTAGTCGTCCACCCAGGGGGCGCCCTCGAGGTCCTGGAGGAGGTCCTGTGCGACGAAGCCGGCGAGGGTCGAGCGGACGGGCTGCCAGAAGAGGAGGTCCGGGCGCTCGCCCGTGGCGATCTTCGTCTGGACGTTGGATTCGTAGTTGTCGGGGACGGTGACGACCTCGACCTTGCCGCCGGTGGCCTTCTCGAAGTCCTCGATGACCTTGGTGGGGATCTTGTTGGAGGTCTGCGCGGCCCAGATCTTCAAAGTGGTGCCGTTCAGGGGGGCGGTGGCGTTGGGCCAGCGCTCCGTGCTCGCCGAGCCGGAGGAGCTCGAGGAGTCGGTGGTCGCGGCGGGGTTGGAGCAGGCGCCGAGAAGGGCGGTGCCGGTGAGGAGGAGCGCAGCGAATGCTGGCGCGAGACGGTGGCGCGTCATGGGGCCTTCTTCCTTGAAGGGGACTCGACGCAACCGGGATCGGAGCGGCGAGTGCCGGTGATGACTTTCGGAGCGCTTCTCGCAACGGGAAGCGCTGCCGTGTCAGGACGATAACAGTGGTACCGATTTCATGCAATGCCATTACTGGAAAATGGCTTGATTGCAAGTTCATGACACCGCATATAGCCAACTGGCAGAAAGTCTTGGTATCGTTACCGCGCGTCGCTGCCCGCACTCCTCCTCTCGGGGAAGCGCTGCGGCGACCGCTTCGGAATCGCACGGACAACGATGTCCGCCCGGCTGAAGGAACGACTCAATGACCACACCCCCCAAACCGATCCTCGCGGCCATCGCAGGCCTCTCCCTCCTCCTCACTGCGCTGCCGGCCGCCTCCTCGGCCGCCGAGCCCCCGCTCGTCAACGTCCTGCTCGGCAAGACGCCGACGACGAACGCGACTCTTCTCCACGGAGACGGCGACTCCACCGCTCCGCAAGTCGCGATCCTCCACCCGGAAGCCGCCACCGACGGCGACACCGGCTTCGTCTCCGACGACGCGAACGTCACGAAGATCCTCGCCGGGAGGGAGAGCGGCGACCCGGCCCAACTCAACGGCTTCAACGACTGGCAGGACGTCTACCTCCAATACGACCTCGGTGAACCCCGCGACATCGCGAAGATCCGCCTCTTCCGCAACGGATACCCCGCAGCCGCCTCGACCTTCAAGAACGTCAAGGTCGAGGTCTCGGACAGCCTCGACTTCGCCTCTGCGACGGTGCTCTTCGACACCGCCGATCATCGCGAGACGCGCGAGGCCCAATACGCCCCGCAGACCGTCGAACCCGCCAAGGGCCCGATCAGCGCCCGATACCTGCGCGTCTGGCAGAAGGGCCATTTCATCGAGAACTTCAACGGCGCATGGTCCGGCTACTCCAACGGCGTCGGATTCCGTGAGATCGAAGTCCTCGCGACCGCCAAGGAGGGGGAGGAAGTCCCCGAGACGGAAGAGCCGCGCAACCTCGCACTCGGCAGGGTCCCCTACGTCTACGGCCTCGATCCGGACAACATCGCGGCGATCTCCGACGGGACCCTCGACGGCCCGCCCGCCGTCCACAACGGCCTCGGCGAGCAATGGCTCCAATTCGAATACCGGAACTCCTACCGCCTCTCGAAGATCTCGCTCGCCCTCGAACCCGGGGACTACCGGAAGATCACGGTCGACGTGCGCGCAGCGGCCTCGGTCCCGCAGGGCCGCGTCGTCTACTCGAAGACCGACGCCCGCGTCGAACACTCCCCGATCGTGATCGATCTCGACGGAATGGAGATCAGCGGGCGCGCCGTCCGCTTCACAGTCGAGAAGGACGCGGCCTCTGCGACGAAGTACCGCGAAATCGAGATCTGGGGCACCGGCTCCTCCTACGACGAGGCCGCCCCCGCCTACACGCCCCCGGCCTCGCAGTACTCCGAACTCGTCTGGAACGACGAATTCGACGGAGAGGCCGTCGACGAGGCCAAATGGAACATCATCGACGGGATGGCCAACCACGGCGCCGTCTACAACCGGGGCGCCGTGAGGATCGAGAAGAAGGACGGCGAGTCCTACCTCGCGATTCAGACCCGCAACCACGGCACGACGAAGGACCTCCTCGACGCCGTCCACTGGGACCGCTACGGGAACGAGACCCTCAGCGACAAGGTCACCTGGTCCTCCGGACGCGTCGAGACGAAGAACAAGTTCTCCTTCGAGAACGGCCGGATGGCCGTGCGCGCCAAGCCCAACGACAGCCAGGGGATCTGGCCCGCGATCTGGATGCTCGCCCAGGACGAGACCGGGCACGATGAGATCGACGTCCTCGAATACCTCGGCCAGGAGCCGTGGAACGCGTGGACCACGAACCACTACGGGATCCTCGGACTCAACAAGGGCTCGGACGGTCGGGCCGAAGTCTCGCCCGTCGCCTGGAGCCAGGACTTCCACGTCTTCGAAGTCGAATGGTCCCCCGAGAGGATCACCTGGTACATCGACGGCAAGCGCGTCCATTCGACGACGGCCGGCGCGGACCTGGACGGCATGCACTCGCGCCCGATGTTCCCGATCCTCGAAACGCAGGTCAACGGGGGATGGGTCGGCAACGTCGACACGACGCGCCAACGGACCAAGCAATCCAGCGACTTCCTCATCGACTGGGTGCGCGTCTATCAGACGAAGGACCAAGACCTCGTCCGCTTCGATGACCTCGCCGAAGGAGGCGCCTCGGGGGACTACTCGATCCGCCCCTCCTCCCGCAGTGAGGGCCTCGTCGCCCTGAGCGACGGGAGCGCGCCGCACGAGGACAAGGACAACTTCTTCTACGGCGGCCAGCCCCGCTACGAGACGAGCAGGCTCGCCGTCGCCGACGGGGCGCGGGGCGAGCAGTCCCTCGTCTACGAGGTCCCCGGAGTCCGCGACGTCCACCTCACCGCCTACCACCGCACCCTCGAGCACGCGAACGACACCCTCAAGGACATGCCCCACGGGCACTCGATCCGCGAGGGGGCGGAGGGCCGATACGACTTCTCCGTATGGCGCTCCGCCGACGGGAAGAACTGGGAGCCTGCCACGGCGACGACGGTCGACAACTTCGTCGAACCCCATCCCGCCTTCGCGCGCACCACCTACGACGTGCGCGGTCTTCCCGAAGACACGCGCTTCGTGAAGATCGTCTTCCCCCGCTCCGCGAGCACGGCGCGCAGCGCCGGAGACAAGGCCGCCCCGGGGGCGCAGGACGTTCAACTCGCCAAGGTGACGATGCTCCAACGCCGGCCCGCCGCGCCCTCGCCCGAGGAGCCCGCCGCGCCCCCGAACGGAGGCGGAGCAGAGCCCCCGGCCCCGCACGAGCCCTCACCGTCCGACGAGCGGCCCGCCGCGCCCTCGCTCCCGGAGGTGCGCGTCGGCAAGACCAAGGCCGTGCAGGCAGAGGCCGGATCGGCCTCGCTGGCGCGCACCGGCTCGACCGCGATGGGGATCGCCGGAGGAGCCCTCCTCCTCCTGGGCGCGGGCGCCCTCCTGCGTCGCCTCCGCTCGTGAAAAACCCCGCCCCCCGATCACCCCGACAGAACAGGTGAAGGACATGCCCCGTTCCCACATCCGGCTCCGCCGACCCGCCCGCGAGCGCGAAGCGCGCTCCGAGCGGCGAACGGCCGCGACCGAACTCGTCCTCGCCCTCGACGGCGATGCTCTCCCGAGGATCGCCTACTGGGGGGAGGACCTCGGCGACGCGCAGGAGACGGGAGGCGAAGGGGGCGACCCGGGCCGGGACATCCTGGCCGCGGTCGGCGCTCAGATCATGTCCGCCGGCGTTGACGCCTCCGAATCGCCGAGCATCCTCCCCACGCAGTCGGAGGGATGGACGGGGACTCCGATGCTCTCCCTGCGGCGCCGGGGCATCGAAATCTTCCCGAAATTCCTGCTCCGGGAGACCCTCGCCGAAGGGTCCTCGTGCCTCATCGAGGCCGAGGACCCCGAGGCGGGGCTCTCCCTCGCCTTCCGGATCGGAGTCGAAGCCTCGGGCCTGGTCCGCCTGCGGGCGACGATCACGAACCGCTGCGATGCCGAGCTGGAGGTGGAGCGGCTGTGGCTCGGCGTGCCCGTGCCCGCAGACCACGATGAGATCCTCTCTCAAACAGGTCATCACCTGCGGGAACGCTCGATGCAAACGCATGCTTTCGTCGACGGCCTCTTCGCGAAGGAGACCTGGGTCGGCCGACCGGACTTCGACTCGACGAGCGCGCTGATCGCCGCGCGAAGCGGAGCGGGCTGGGAGACGGGCGCCCAACGCGCCGTCCACCTCGCCTGGAGCGGCAACGGGGTGCACTTCGCAGTGCGCACCCCCGCGACGCGGGGATTCATCGGCGCAGGAGAACTCCTCCTGGGAGGCGAAGTCCGCCTGGGCCCCGAGCAGAGCTACGAGACGCCGGAGCTCTTCGCCTCCTGGGGCGAGGGGACGAACGCGCTCGCCTCCCGTTTCCACGCGCACCTGCGCGAGCTCCACCCCGGGTTCTCCCAGCGCCCGCGGCCCGTCACCCTCAACACCTGGGAGGCCCTCTACTACGACCACGACATCGACAAGATGATGCGCCTGGCCCGCCTCGGCGCCCAGATCGGCGTCGAACGCTTCGTCGTGGACGACGGCTGGTTCACCGGCCGACGCGACGACACGAGCGCCCTGGGCGACTGGAGTGTCGACACCGGAGTGTGGCCCGAGGGCCTGCGCCCCCTCTCCGACCTCGTCCACGCCCTCGGCATGGAGTTCGGGCTGTGGGTGGAGCCCGAGATGATCAGCCCGCGCTCCCTGCTCGCCGAGGCGCACCCCGATTGGATCCTGCGCCCGAACGCCGCCCGCCTCCCCCTCGAAGGCCGCCACCAGCAGGTGCTCGATCTGACGAACCCGGAGGCCTTCGACCACCTCGTCGAAACCCTGTCCGCCCTCGTCGCCGACGAGGGGATCGACTACCTGAAATGGGACCACAACCGCTTCGTCCTCGAAGCGATCTCCCCGGCGAGCGGACGGCCGGCCGTCCACGCGCAAACCGCGGCCCTTTACCGGCTCCTCGACGAGCTGAAAGAACGCCGCCCCGGGCTGGAAATCGAATCCTGCGCCTCAGGCGGGGGGCGCATCGACCTGGGGATCCTCGCGCGCACCGACCGGGTGTGGGCCTCGGACTGCACCGATCCTCTGGAGAGGATCGACATCCAGCGCGGCACTTCGCTCCTCGTCCCGCCCGAGATGATCGGCGCGCACATCGCCCAATCGCCCTCGCACATGACGGGGCGGGCCACCGCGCTCGCGACGCGGGCCGCAGCGGCCCTGACCGGGCACCTGGGAGTCGAGTGGAACCTCCTCGACGCCGACCCCGCTGACCTCGAACAGCTTCGCGCATGGGTGAGCCTGTACAAGGACGCGCGCCCGAAAGGATGCGAACTCGTCCACGTCGATTGCGCGGATCCGGCGGTGCGCGTCACGGGACTCCTCCTCCCGGGCGGCAGGCGCTCCCTCTGGCGCTTCGCGGCCCTGACGACCTCGCAGCACTACCCCTACGAGCTCATCCGCCTCCCCGGCCTCGACCCGCGCGGGCTGTACCGCGTCCGCCCCCACGGCCGGCCCGAAATGTACGCCCGGCTCATGAACCCGTCCGCGCTCGGGCCCCTCGAATGGTGGAACGAGGAGGGCATCCGCCTCCCCGGCGGGGTTCTCGCCCAGTGGGGGATCCGGCCCCCGCACCTCCTCCCCGGTTCGGCGGTGCTCATCGAGGTCGAAAAGCTCGGCGACGAGCAGCCGTAGGGGCGCGGGCGGCGGGGGAGTTCGGCTACGACGCCTGCTCGATGAGTGAGGCGACCCGCTTGAAGGACACCTTGTTCGGCGTGCCGAGCGTCTGGGCGAAGCAGGAGACCCGGAGCTCCTCGACGAGCCAGCGCGCTCGGGTGAGCTCCGCATCGGCGCGCGCGTCGTAGGGGCGGCGGTCGAACTCGGCGCGCGCGGCGGAGATCCGCTCGAGGAGTTCGTGAATGCGGTCCATGTCGGCGAGGTCGCGATCGAGCGCGCCCGGCGAAGCGGAGGCCCGGTCGATGCGGATCGCGCCCGCGCGCAGGTAGCGAGCCAGATGCGGCAGCGCGTAGGCGGGAGTGCCCGACACGAAACCGGGTGCGAGCAGGGCGTCGACGGTGCGGCGGACATCGCCGACGACCTCGCGCATCGATTTCTCCGCATGAGAGGCGAGCCGGTCGGCGACCTCGGACTGGGCCTCCAATGCGCGCACCACGTGCCCGAGGAGGGCGTGGACCCTGTCCTCGTGGAGATCGCGGGCGCGCGCGACGAGCGCCTCGAAGGATTCGGCGTCGCGGATCGACCCGGGTCCGCGCTCTGCGCAGAGCTCATCGACGAGGGCGAGGGCGGAGGCGAGCTGGGCGTCATCGACGAGGGCGGGCGTATCCGGATAGGGCGAGGCGGCGAGCATGAGGGCCTGACGGCCGGTCCACCGGGTCGTGACCCGCGTCCGCGGGAGCCTCACGCGCAGGAGGAGGAGCCGGGCGAGGCCCTCGCGATGATGACGATCGGCCTCCTGGGCGTTCGCCATGACGCGCACGCCCGCCGCAGGCTCAGCCGCCGACCCCTGGGCGACGAGCGCGGGGAAGCCGCGCAGGGTCATCGACTCGCCCGGCGAATCGATCGAGCGGGGGAGCGGCGCGGCGGGGAAGGCGGCGAGGGCGTCGAGGTGAAGGCCCTCGGGGGCGCTCCGCTTCTGGTCGCGCCGAGCCTTCTCGGGGCGCTCGCCCCCCTTCTTCCCGGCCGGATCGCAAGTGCGGCCCCGCCCTCGGCCCCCGGACGTTGCGGCGTCGATCATCGCTTCGGCGACCGCCCCGCGAACGGCCTTGCGCACGGCCGCGTCGGCGGACTTGGCGAGCCTGTGCTGGAGGTGGACGAGGTCGGTGCCCGCTCCGAGCTCCTTCCCGGCGGAGTCGACGACGCTGAAGGTCATGAGGAGGTGGGCGGGCAGTCGGGCGCGCGCGTGCGCGAGGTCCGTCTCGCTGAGCTCGACGCCGCGCAGGATCCGCATCGCATCGGCGAAGGCCCTGGAGAAGGAGGGCCTCTTGACCGACCAGTCGATCGACGCGTCGGGCGCTCCGGCGGTCGACGAGGGCGGGGCCGGAGAAGGCCCGGAGGGGACTGCGGGGGGCGTGGGCGCCGAGCCGGGGGCCTTGCGCGTCGCGACGCCGGTCGAGGCCCCCCAGCGGGCGAGGCGATCCATCGCCGCCGACAGGCTCGTCGGATCGGGCGCCTCATCATGGGAGAGGGGCGCGGCTGTAGTCGATTCGGAGGGGCCGAGCGCGCCGGCGATCGCCCTGTCCATCCACTCGTTCGCCTGGTGAGCGACCTCGGGGGCGGGAGCGAGGAGCCGGCGCTTCGCCTTCGGGAGGGCGCGGATCGTCTCTGTGATGAGCTCCTCGCGCATGCCGGGGACCAGCCAATCGGCGCCCTCGTCGCTCACGCGCGGCAGCGCCTCGACGGGGATCGTGAGGGTGACGCCGTCGCGCTCCGATCCGGGGGTGAAGGCGTAGGACAGGCCGAGTTCGAGGTCGCCGGAGTGCCACGTGTCGGGGAATCCGGCAGCGTCCTCGCCGATGCCGCGCGGCAGGAGGAGGCGTTCGGTGTAGGTGAGGAGCTCCGGGCGCTGCTCGCGTTCGCGTTTCCACCAGCGGTTGAAGTGGGCGGCGGAGACGATGCCCTCGGGGAGGATGTCGTCGAAGAAGCGGAAGCGCGCCTCCTCGTCGGCGACGAGTCCGTGCGTGCGCGAGCGGCGTTCGACCTCCCGGGCCTGTTCGAGGAGTTCGGCGTTGCGGGCCTGGAAGCGGTGGCGTTCGCGCCATTCGCCCTCGACGAGGGCGTGGCGGATGAACATGTCGCGGGCGAGTTCCCGGGCGGTGAGGCGGGAGGGGAGGAGGGCCTGCGAGGGCGTTTCGGCGGTCGAGGCCGGTGCGTCGGCTCGAGCGCCCGATGACGTATCCGCGGCTTCCGGGGCGTTTGGGCTCACGGGGGTCCTCGCGCCGTCGGGGGCGTCAGAGCGGGCGGGGGCGTCCGCTGGGTCCGGGATGTCGGGACGGGCGGGAGCGGAAGACGCCGAGGCGGAAAACGCCGCCCCGGCCTCGTCACCGGGATCGAGCCCCGCCGCGAGCGCCATCGCGAGGAAGTCGCGGCCGACCGAGCCGATCTGACGAGCGGAACGGGCCTCCTCTCCGACACCGAGCAGGCCCTGCGCGATCCCCGCGAGGCTCCCCGCGGTGACGAGCCGAGGAGCCCGCGTCGCATCCTCATCGATCACCCGCTCGCCGAGGCGGCCGAGCAGCACCGGACGATCCGCACTGATCGTCAGCCCGTAGAGGAGGACCTTCTCCTTCACCATCGCAGCCCCCTTGGCCGAGGACCAGAAGGGCTCGGAGTACACGCGAGTGAGGAGCGGCCCGGCCAGGGGCTCGATCCACGCCGGATCGATCCGGGCGACCGTGCGCGCGAAGAGGCGCGAAGTCTCGACGAGCTCGGCCGTCATCACCCACGCCGGATGCGAGCGGGACAGGCCCGAGCCCGGCCAGATCGTGAAGCGCGTGCCGCGCGCCCCCCGGTACTCGCGCTTCGCCTCATCCCAGGAGCCGAGGTTGGAGAGGAGCCCGACGAGCATCGAACGGTGGATCTCGTCCGCGTCGACCGTCCTCGACGAGGCGGTGAAGGAGACGGCCGCGCGGGCTGCGGCGTCCTTCACCCCGCCCGACTGCGCGGCTTCGATGACGTCGCCGGGCGCGGGCAGATCGATCGGATGAACGTCGAGGTCCAGGGGGCGCGCCATCTGGCGGAGCTGGACGACCACGTCCCTCCACTCGCGGTACCGCAGGTAGTGGAGGAATTCAGCCCGGCACATCCTGCGGAACTGCGAACCCGACAGGTCGCGGGACTGGACCTCGAGGTAGCGCCAGAGATTGAGGTAGGTGATGAAGTCCGAACGCGGATCGGAAAAGCGCGCGTGCGCGGCGTCGGCCGCTTGCTGATGGTCGAGGGGGCGCTCGCGGACGTCCTGGATCGACAGGGCGGCGACGATGACGAGGACCTCGGATGCGCAGCCGTTCGCGTCGCCCTCGAGGAGGATGCGGCCGAGCCTGGGGTCGATGGGCAGGCGCGCGAGTTCGCGCCCGATCCGGGTGAGACGGTGATCCATGCCGCGCCCGCCCTCGTCCGCGGCCAGCGCCCCGATCTCGACGAGGGCTGCGATGCCGTCTCGGACCGCGCGCCGCTCGGGCGCATCGAGGAAGGGGAAGTCCTCGACCGAGCCGAGGCCGAGGGCCGCCATCTGGAGGATCACGGAGGCGAGCGAGGTGCGCAGGATCTCGGGCTCGGTGTAGCGGGGGCGCCCTTCGTAGTCGCGCTGGGAGTAGAGGCGGATCGCGATGCCGTCGGCGACGCGGCCACAGCGCCCGGCCCTCTGATTCGCGCTCGCCTGCGAGACGGGCTCGATGGGGAGGCGCTGGACCTTCGTCCGATTCGAGTAGCGCGAGATGCGCGCGAGCCCGGGGTCGATCACGTAGCGGATCCCCGGCACGGTGAGCGAGGTCTCGGCGACGTTCGTCGCGAGGACGACGCGGCGGAGACGGTGCTCCTCGAAGACGCGGTGCTGCTCAGCGGCCGACAGGCGCGCGAAGAGGGGGACGATCTCGATGTCGGTCGGGCGGGCGCCCTTCGTTTCGCCTGCGCGCACGCCCCTCGGGCCGAGGTGGTCGAGGAGGGCCTGCTCGGTGTCGCGGATGTCGCGCTCACCGGGCAGGAAGACGAGGATGTCCCCCTCGCCTTCGGCGCACAGCTCATCGACGGCGTCGCAGATCGCGGTCTCGACGTCGATCTCCTCGCCGAGGCCGTAACCGAGGCTCGGGAGCTCGTCGTCGGGGTCTTCGAGGACGAGCTGCTCGGAGCCGGACTGGTCGACGGGGGCGGGGCCGGGCGCATCCGCTAAACGAGGCGACTCGGGGGCGCTGCCGGGAACGCCCGGGGCCTGAGCGCCGACCGAGGGGTCCGAATCGCTCGCACCCCTCGGCGTCGAGGTCGAGTATGCGGAGATGACATCGGGGGCCAGCGGCCGGTAGCGGATCTCGACCGGATAGGTCCGGCCCGAGACCTCGATGACGGGCGCCGGCTCGAGCAGTGCCCCGCGCCCGGGGGTCCCCTCCCAGCGCCCGAAGTGCTCGGCGAATCGGGCCGAGTCGATCGTCGCGGAGGTGATGATGACCTTGAGGTCGGGCCGGGCGGGCAGGAGGCGCGCGAGGTAGCCGAGGATGAAGTCGATGTTGAGGCTGCGCTCGTGGGCCTCATCGATGATGAGCGTGTCGTAGCGGCGCAGGAGCGGATCGGCCTGGATCTCGGCGAGGAGGATGCCGTCGGTCATGAGCTTGACGAGGGTCGTCGGCCCGACCTCGTCGGTGAAGCGCACCTGGTAGCCGACGACCTGACCGGCCTCGCGGCCGAGCGTCTGGCCGAGCTCCTCGGCGATGCGCTCGGCGACGGAGCGGGCGGCGATGCGGCGCGGCTGGGTGTGCCCGATCATTCCCGTGACGCCCCGGCCGAGCTGCATGCAGATCTTCGGCAGCTGAGTCGTCTTGCCCGAGCCGGTCTCGCCCGAGACGATCGTGACCTGGTGGGTGCGGATCGCCTCGGCGATCTCCTCGCGGCGCGCGGAAACGGGCAGGTCCGGGTAGGTGATGACGGGGATCGCGGCGGCCCGTTCGGCGAGCTGCTCGGGGGTGAAGGGCCGGAACGCCCGGGCCCGTTCGTGCCGGGGGCGCCGGGTGCGGCGGGGGCGGGGATGCTGCTCGATTCCGGCGCTGTTCCTCTGCTTGCCTTCGTGGGGGCGGCCTCGCCGATTGGACTGTCGTTTCCTGTGTTCGCTTTGCGCTCGCTCGTGTGCCGGACCTGTGCTTGCGTCCGTGCTGGCTGTGGCTCCGGAGTGCCCGTGTCGCCTTCGCTCGTGCTGCTGGTCTGCGGTGGGGTGCGCCTTGCCGTGTTCCTCGGCGTGGTCGTGGGGACCGCCGGGGTACGGGGAGTCGGGCGAGTGGGGCACCCGACAAGTCTAGCGGGCCCTTTGCCCGAGGGAATGCGGTCGTCGAAGTCTTCTGCCCAATGCCTTGTGAATGGTAGGGGTGTCGATTAGTCTAGAAGTTGTCAGACATATTTGTCTGTCTTGTCTTGAGGCAAAGAAGCCTCACATCACGAAGGGAAACCGTATGAGGACGAGGACGTCCCCTTCCCCGCGGCATTCGGTCGCTGCTCTGTCAACGGTGGTGCTCGCCATAGGCGGTGTCGCCCTGATCCAGGTGCCCGTCCAAGCGAGCCCGACATCCGATGGCCTTGCGGACATCACGATCACCCAGGTGAACGCCCCCGCTGACGGCCTTTACACCATCGGCGACATCATGCACTTCGATGTCGTCGTGAAGAACACGGGTACTGAAGCCCGCTCTTTCGTGCCGGTCTCCACGAATCTGTCGGGGGGTATCGACAAGTGCCGGTGGCGCAACATTCCGGCAGGAGTCGCCAAAACCGACTGCACGGGGTTGGCTACCCATACGGTGACTGCCGATGATATCGCGGCAGGCGGATTCACCCCGAAGATCGTCTATGAGATCAAGGAGGTCGGCTACGCGGGGCCAGTTCTCAATACCCCCGAGGAGATCAGCGGTGAGAAAGCGCCGATCACCCGAGCAGCCATCAAAGTCGAGTCGATCAGCCTCGATGATCCGAAGAGTTCCTACACGGTCGGCGACGTAGCCACCTACACGGTGCGTGTGCGTTCGGTCTTCGACAAGGTCATCAATGTCGCGGCCATCGATTCGTCATTCGACGATCTGGCCGCGCAGTGCAACTGGAAGAACCTCGTTCCGGGAGCGGGAGCCGTCTACAACTGCAAGCCACTGAGCCACACGATCACCCAGGCCGATGCTGATGCAGGAAAATGGAACCCATCCATCACGCTGAAGGCGACTGACGATACCGGAGCCGAGCTTCAGACCCTCGCTGTTTCCGGCGAGCCTCTCGAAGTCGCTGTCGACCATCCGAATGCGCTTCCCGCACCTGCGCCCGACGTGGACGTCTCACTACCCGCGTCGCTGAGCGACGCACAGCGCCTCGTGTCCAACACAGCGACCGACAAGTACAGAATCCCCGCGATCGCCACTGCCCCCAATGGTGATCTGCTCGTCGCCTACGATGAACGGCCGACCGATAATGGGAACAATGGCGGGGATTCACCCAATCCGAACCACATCGTCCAATTGCGTTCCGTTGACGGCGGGAAAACATGGTCGGAGCCTCGCTACATCCACAAGGGCGTTGAGACGGGCGCGAAGGTCGGTTATTCGGATCCCAGCTACGTTGTCGACAACGAAACCGGAACGATCTTCAACTTCCACGTCAAGTCCTACGATGAGGGGTGGCCGGGGTCCCATACCGGTTCCGATCACGATGATCGCTCTGTGGTTCAAGCCGAGGTCTCCACCTCCAGGGACAACGGTTGGACGTGGACGCACAGGACCATCACCGCCGATATTACGGCTGATCCGTCTTGGAAAGCGCGTTTCGCCGCCTCAGGGCAGGGCATCCAGATCCATCACGGTCCCCACGCCGGTCGTCTCGTCCAGCAGTACACGATCAAGACCACCAGCGAGCAGATCCGCGCCGTTTCGGTCTACTCCGACGATCATGGCGAAACCTGGAGAGTCGGCGAACCCGTAGGTACGGGAATGGATGAGAACAAGGTCGTCGAGCTCTCCGATGGCACGCTCATGCTCAACTCGCGAGTCTCCGACGGTTCCGGATTCCGCAAGGTCGCGATCTCGTCCGACGGCGGGCAGACCTGGAGCGGCCTCCATTCCGACACGAGTCTTCCCGATTCCGTCGATAACGCTCAGATCATTCGGGCCTTCCCCAATGCCGAGCCGAGCGATCCCCGAGCGAGAATCCTCTTGCTGTCCCATTCCCCGAACCCTGTTGCGTGGTCGCGCGACCGAGGCACTATTTCGATGTCCTGTGATGACGGGGCATCGTGGGTATCGAGTCGCGTGTTCAATGAGAGCTTCGTCGGATACACGACGATCGCCGTTCAGAAGAATGGAACGATCGGGCTGCTCAGCGAGGATGAGAACTACGGGGGCATTTGGTACCGCAACTTCACGATGAACTGGGTCGGAGATCAGTGCTTGAAGGTTCACGCATCGGTCTCACTTTCGTCGACCACCGTTCATCCTGGAGCCGACACGATCGTGACGGTAGCAGTCACCAACCCGACTTCCGATCCGTTGACAGAAGTCGATGTCGCCTCCGCTGCGGCCGATGGCCTGACGATCACCCCGAAGGGTTCTCCTGTCGACACGATTGCTCCCGGCGCCTCCGCCGAATATGCCTTCACTGTGCACAGTCGGGGCGAACCCGGGAAAGTCGATCTGGTTTTCCCCGTCACCTGGAACGGAGGATCCGTCGAAGCGCAGACCTCCGTCTACTCCGCGCCCGGACCCGAAGTGCATCCCGAGGTGAGCGATGCGGACTCCGAGGAACTCGTCGGAGAGGCGAAGCCCTCCGGACCTGCCTCGGCAGCAGTCGATGGAGACCCCTCGACCTTCTGGCATACGCAGTGGAAAGGGGCGAGTCCCGGGTTCGATCCTGAAACGGGGCACTGGATCGACTTGAAGGTCAAGGAATCGGATGTTCCCGCGGATCAGAAACCGCGTTTGGCAACTCTGAACTACCTCGCTCGCCAAGGACTCAACATGGGGCGCGCCAAGGAGTTCCGAATCTACACCTCTGATGACGGGTCTACCTGGTCGACGGAGCCGGCCGTTACTGGCACCCTTCAGGACAGCGCCGACTGGCAGCGTATTCCTTTGAATGTGCAGTCCCGTTATGTGCGTTTCATGGCGATGAACAGCTATTCCTCGGGTAACAATGCTCGCTTCCTGGTTGCCGCCGAAATCTCCTTGATACTCGACATGCGCGATGTGAATCCTTCGGGAACGGTGTCTTCCGAATCGGAGAACCCGCCCGCATCTTCTAAGGTAAACGGAACCGTGACGAAGGGCGCAAGCACGGATAATGTCGCTGAGACTACGGGACGCGTCAAAGTGACGAACGCACTCGCCAAAACTGGGGTGAGCCTGCCACTCATCTTCACGACTGCCGTCGTGATGCTCTTCGGAGTAGGGTTCGTTCTTCGACGGTGGCGCTCTCTCTAAGACGCCGCTCAGGGGGATGGGGCCGAGGCCCCATCCCCCTGGTTCGTTGTGCGGAGCGCTTATCCGGGTAGGTGATCCCTATTCCTTACGGCCCTGGGCGAGGGCGCGATCGCGAGAACCCTCGCCGAAGACCTCGCGAACTGCCGGGTCGACGTGCGCGATGCCGCCGATCCGGCATCCTCGGTGCGCGAACCCGCGATCTCCTCGATCATGAAGCACCCGGGCGGTCGCATGGTCGCCTCCACGAACGCGCGGGTCTGGGCTGGTCCGGGTAGGTGATGACGGGGATCGCGGCGGCCCGTTCGGCGAGCTGCTCGGGGGTGAAGGGCCGGAACGCCCGGGCCCGTTCGTGCCGGGGGCGCCGGGGTGCTTTGCACGATTCCTTCTGTTCATCCCGCGCGCGCCCCCGGCCTCGTGGCTGTTTTCGGGGCTGAAGAGGACGATCGGAGTCGTTCCCGTTCCCTTTCGGGCGCGAATCGCCTCGGCCTTGGGCGCTGTCGCGTTGGGGGCGGGGGCGGCGGGGTTCGGGGACGTCGGGCACCCTGAGAGTCTAGCGAGGATGGGGCTCACGGTCCGGCCGGGGCGGCGGGAGTCCGGCGGCTTTGATCCACTGCGCGACACTCCCGGCCTGGTCCGCGAGTTGCCGCTGCGTGCTCCTCTCGAGGCGAGCCCGGGCGGTCGCGGCACGTCGGAGATGATTTGGATTCGCGAGCGGCGGGCTTCATCAGTGACGTAACATTCACTATTGGCCTCCTCGTGAGGAGTCCTGTGGACGGGTCGAAGATGCGGAAGGTCTGCAATGCGCCGAGCGGAGAAGAGCCGTACTATTCGGCGAATTCCGCCGTGTGGGCGGGCATACCGTGAGGCAAGCCATGTCTGCTGAGCGCTCCGCTTCCACCGAGCGGTACTCCTTGTCCTTCACCGTCGGCGGCCTCTTCGAAAGGGAGGCCGAGATTCTCGCGCGCGTCTACGCGGAGCAGCCTGATTGGTCGACCGTCCGCCGAATCGCCATCGAGGAGAACCTCCTCCAGGCGAGAACTCGCTCCACGGGCATTCGGATGGTGCGAGAGACTCTCAAGCGATTAGCCGTCCTGTCGGACGAGGAACTCCGCGTTCTTCCCGGCCTCACCGCGGCAGAACGGTCGCACGTCATGTGGGTGGCGGCGTGCAGGCAGAGCGCGTTCATCGGCGAGTTCGCCGAGGAGGTTTTGAGAGAGCGCTTCCTCATGCTCGCCGGAACGCTCGACTACGAGGACTTCGATTCCTTCGTTCGACAGAAGGCGCTCTGGCATGAGGAGCTCGTCGAGCTGACGCCCCGCACCTACGGCAAGCTCCGGCAGACCGTGTTCCGGATGATGACCGAGGCGGGGCTCTTGTCGAAGGAGGGGCTGATCCAGACGGCAATGCTGTCACCGCGCGTCGCTGCTCTGCTCCCGTCGACCGATGTGCAGTTCTTCCCGACGAAGGAGGCCTGATGCCGAGCGAGAAGCAGTTGACCTTGCCGCAGCAGGAGGAGCACCTTTACCGCGTGCTCTCGAGCGAGCGTTTCCTCAATATGGAGGGACTGGGAAACGAGGTCGCCCACTTCGTCTACGACTACGACCCGGCACAAGAGCTTGAGGTCGAGCAGATGGTGAGACGTCTGAAGAATCGCCTGAGAAGCGATCACGGGATCTGCGTCCTCGAGATCAACCTCTACGACCTGTGCGTTGACCTGCTGAAGGCGCGCAAGGTATGGGATCGGGTCCTCGATGTGGAACCGACGATGGACAAGAGCGACTTTCTCAAGCTGCTCCAGAACATGCTCGACCCGCAGCAGCACCTTGCTCCTGCGATCAAAGAGCGCGTAGTCGCCGAAGATCCGACGATCCTCTTCCTCACGGGAGTCGGGCAGGTGTTCCCCTTCATCCGTTCACACACGGTCCTCAACAACCTGCAGACCGCGGTTGCGGATCGCCCGCTTCTCATGTTCTTCCCCGGCCGATACGACGTATCGGCGACTCAGGGGTCGGCCCTGGTTCTCTTCGGCCGGCTCAAGGACGACTCCTTTTACCGCGCGAAGCGCATTCTTGATCAGGAGGCCTGACGATGAGAATCAACGAGATATTCCTCAAGGACGTCGCACGTTCCATCGAGGGCGTCGTCAAAGCCGATGACGCAGACCATCTGCGGGTCGAGGTCGAGGAGTACGTCCTGACGAACGACGCAGCCAAAGGGGTCGCGCCGCTCCTTGAGGAGTACACGAATTACACGAACGCGAACGGCGTGTGGATCTCGGGCTTCTTCGGTTCCGGCAAGTCGCACCTGTTGAAGATGCTCGCCCACCTGCTTGGCGACGTCGAGGGCCAGGAGTTTCCCCGCGAGGAGGTCGCCGCGATCTTCCATTCGAAGGCGGACGACGCGATGCTCCAGGCGTCGCTGCGCAAAGCGGCGAGCATCCCGGCGAAGTCCCTACTGTTCAACATCGATCAGAAGGCAACCCTGATCTCGAAGGACCAGACGGACGCCCTGCTCAAGGTTTTCGTCAAGGTTTTCGACGAGAGCCGGGGCTACTACGGCAACGACGGAGCTGTCGCGCGCTTCGAGCGGGACCTTGATCGTCGCGGTCAGTACGGGGCATTCAAGGAGGCCTTTGAGCGGCATGCCGGCATCGCCTGGTCGCAGGGACGCGAGCAGACCGCCCTCGAGGGGCACAATATCGACGCCGCATTCGCCGAGGTCAACGGGGAGGCGAATCCCGGGATCATCGGGCAGTACCAGTCCTCGTACGCCGTGTCGATCGAGGATTTCGCGGATTCCGTGAAGGAATGGATCGACGAGCAGGCCCCCGGCTACCGCCTGAATTTCTTCATCGACGAGGTCGGCCAGTTCATCGCCGACGACATCAAGCTCATGCTCAATCTTCAGACGATCGTCGAGTCTCTCAACACGAAGTGCCGGGGGCGCGCATGGGTGTTCGTCACCTCGCAGGAGGACATGGAGAAGGTCATCGGTGACCGTTCGCGGCAGCAGAGCAATGACTTTTCGAAGATCCAGGCGCGTTTCGGCGTCAAGGTGAAGCTCACGAGCCAGGACGTCGAGGAGGTCATCGCGAAGCGCCTCCTGGAGAAGAACACCGAGGGTGTGGCCGCGCTCGCGGAGGTCTACCGGGCGGAGTCAGCGAATTTCCCGACAATCTTCAACTTCGCCGACGGAGCGAAGAATTACCGGAACTACGTCGAGGAGTCGCGATTCGTCGCGACGTACCCCTTTGTCACGTATCAGATACCGATGTTCCAGGCGGCGATCGAGGGGCTCTCCGATCACAACATGTTCGAGGGGCGTAATTCCTCGGTCGGCGAGCGCTCGATGCTCGGCGTCGTTCAGCAGGTTGCCAAGCGGATCGGTGAGGAGCAGATCGGGTACCTCGCGACCTTCGATCAGATGTTCGCGGGTATCAGCGCCTCGTTGAAGTCGGCGGCGCAAAGCGCGATCCTCCAGGCGGAGAGGCACCTGCCGGATCCGGAGTCGGAGCTGACGATCCTCGCGAATCGCTTGCTCAAAGCACTGTTCCTCGTGAAGTACGTCGACTCCTTCAAGGCGACGCCCCGCAATCTCGCCGTCCTCGTTTACGACCGCTTCGGCCTCGATCTTCCGGGCTTGGGGACGCAGGTCCAGGAGGCCCTTAACCTCCTCGAGGCTCAGTCCTACGTCCAGCGCAACGGCAATCTCTATGAGTACCTGACGAATGAGGAACAGGAGATTGAGAAGGAGATCAAGGCTGTCGAGATCGACTCGTCCGAGGTTTCCGCCAAGCTCTTCCGCTACCTCAGTTCGGAGATCCTCCGGACGACGAAGATGCGGTATGAGAAGAACGGCCAGGACTTCTCGTTCGGCTACAAGCTCGATGACATCGTTCAGGGCAAACAACACGATCTGACCATCCACTTCATCACCCCGGAGACCGTGTACGAGGATAGGGAGATCCTCGCGCAGTCGATGGGTACCGATGAGCTGCGTGTCTTCCTCGGGCGAGACAAGCGCGTTCTTGCGGATCTTCGCCTCCTGCTCAAGACCGAGAAGTACATCAAGCAGCGGACGAATTCGGGGACTACCCCGTCGGTCCGCGCGATCCTTCAGTCGAAACAGATGCTTGTCGTGGAGCGGGACAAGGACCTCATTGAGCGATTGCGTCAGTTGCTCGGCAGGGCTCAGCTCATCGTCAATGCGACGGAGGTTCAGTCGAACGCCCAGGATCCGGTGATGCGAGTCCGTGACGGATTTCAGGAGTTGATCAGCCGCACGTACACGAACCTCGGTCTTCTCGGCGGTCGGGTCTACTCCGAGCAGCGCGTAGCGGAGATGGTGCGCAACGAGCCCGGTCTTGTCGATCAGACGGAGCAGAGCGCGCTCGTGTCTCCTGCGGCGGAGGTCGAGTCGTGGATCGACATGCAGTCGGGCTGTGGCGAGCAAGTGACGATCAAGAAGATCGTCGATCGCTTCGAGACGAAGCCCTACGGCTGGGATCTCGGGTCGATCGAAGTGGTTCTCGCGTGGCTCCTCGGTACGGGGAAGATCGTCCTCACCGTTGATGCGAATCCGGTGATGAGGACGGAGGCTGCGTCCGTCATCCGCAACACGGCGAAGCATCCGTGCATCCTCGTTGCGCCGCAGA
Source organism: Schaalia sp. (assembly GCF_050312375.1). Lineage (NCBI taxonomy): Bacteria > Bacillati > Actinomycetota > Actinomycetes > Actinomycetales > Actinomycetaceae > Schaalia > Schaalia sp. The sequence continues at coordinate 16,426 of NZ_JBNOYB010000113.1, read as the reverse complement.
AGGCCTACGATCCGCTCCGTGTCGCCGAGTTTCGGACATTCTGCGCGGACTTCTTCGACGACGGTTCGGCGCCGAGCGACGCGACCGAACTCGCTCGCTATGGCAAGGCGAGGCTTGCTGCCAAGCGCGATGAGCTCAAGGCCATTGTGGCTTCGAGTCGCTACCCCTTCGTCGCGCGCCTGTCCGATGTCATCGCCCTTCTCGACCAGGTGGCGGGACATCCGACTGAGTGGTATCTCACCGAGTTCGACGGAGCCGAAAAGCTGGCTGATGCGAAGGAAGACCTCATCGATCCGATCAGGACTTTCGTGAACGGCGCCCAGGCGAGGATCTTCGATGACGCACAGTCATTCCTCGCTGCGAACGCCGGTAATCTCGCTTTCCTCCCCGCGGGCGCATCCGATCGAGTGAGGGGTCTGTTGGATGACCCCAACGCCTTCCGCGGCGCCAAGATGAACACGCTGAAGGCGGCCGTTGATGAGTTGCGCGGACAGGTTGATGATCGCGTGCGCGAGGCGCGAGAGGAAGTCGTCGCGGCGATTGAGGGCCGGCGAGAGGAGCTGCTCGCGAGCCCGGACTACGCGCGCGCCGATGATTCTGTTCGTGCGAGCGTGATCTCTGAGATCGACCAAGTGGTCGCGTCGCTCAGTCGGCAGAACGAGATCTCGATGATCCATCAGACGCGGTCGATTTTTGAGCGTGACCGCTACACGGCGATGATCGAGAGTCTCGATGCTTCCGCTCGTGTCGATGACCCGGAGCCGGAGCCCGTGAAGAGCGTCGTCTCGATCACGACGATCAGCGTGAAGAGCGGTTCGGGGATCCTCGAGTCCGCGACCGATGTCGACGCCTATCTCGCTGCCCTGCGCAAGGCGCTCATTTCCGAACTCAATGATGGAAAGCGAATCGCACTCTGATGGAGACTGCACCTCTGAAGTCCTTTGCCACCTCGGCGCGCACGGAACTCCTCCGCGAGGTCGGTGCTCGCCTCACCTCTGTGCTCGCCCCGGGGTCCTCCGAGCGGGTCGAGCGTCCCTCGATCGTTGCATCCCTTGAGGACGCGATCACCGAGGCGGGAGGCGGTGAGGCCGGCCGCAAGCATGTCATTGACCGGGCCGCCTACATGTGGTTCAACCGGATTGTTGCACTGCGCTTCATGGATGCTAATGGCTATACGGGGATCGGCGTCGTCTCGCCGGCCACCGATCAGGTCGGTCAGCCGGAGGTCTTGGCGGTCGCGAAGCGGGGCCAGATCGACGGTGAGGTCGTGCGTCCTGCGGAAGCGGCGACGATTTTCGGGTTGCTTTCCGGCACCGTGCTGCCGAGCCCGGGCGGCGAGGCGCAGGCGGAGGCGTACGCTCTTCTCCTCACGAGCTACTGCCGTTTCTGGAATCGCGCGATGCCGTCCATGTTCGAGGCTGAGGGCGACTTCTCGGAGCTCCTCATTCCGGGGAATCTCCTTGCTGAGGGGTCTGTTCTCGATCGCGCGTGCAGTGTGCTGTCCGCCGAGGTATGCGAGGACGTCGAGGTGATCGGGTGGCTCTACCAGTTCTACATCTCGGAGCGCAAAGACGAGGTCTTCGCGGGGTTCAAGAAGAACGAGAAGGCGGGCGCTGAGGAGATCCCTGCGGCGACGCAGCTCTTCACGCCGCACTGGATCGTCCGCTACCTCGCGGAGAACTCCATCGGGCGTTTGTGGATGCTCAATCATCCGAATTCGACGTTGATCGAGCGGATGGATTACTACATCGAACCGGTCGATGAGGAGAACGATTTCCTTCGGATCGATTCGCCCGAGGAGATCACCGTCATCGATCCGGCGTGCGGCTCCGGGCATATGCTCACCTACGCTTTTGATCTGCTCTACGCGATCTACGAGGAGGAGGGCTATGCGCCTTCCTCGATCCCCACTTTGATCCTCGAGAAGAATCTGCGGGGCACGGAGATTGATCAGCGTGCCGGTGCGCTTGCCTCCTTCGCCCTGTCGATGAAGGCCGCGTCGAAGAGGAAGCGTTTCCTCAAGGAGGCCGTTGCCCCTCGGATCCAAGTGCTCGAACCGATCGTCTTCCGTCCCGATGAGCTCGACTTCCTCGCGTCGGGAGCGGGGGATCGCGAGGCAGAAGAGGCCTTCTGGAACATGTTCGAGCATGCCGATACCTTCGGCTCGCTCATCCAAGCGGACCCCTCCATGGTGGCAAGCGCCTCGCTGCGTCTTAGGATGCTTGATGGAGCGGGTGACATGCTCGTTGAGGAGACGCTCGACAAGGCGAAACGTGTGATCACTCAGGCGGAGTATCTCTTGCCCGGCTACTCCGTCGTCATCGCGAACCCGCCGTACATGGGTTCGAAGCAGATGAACGACCTGCTCTCTCGGTTCATGAAAGAGACCTTCCCGGAGGGGAAGTCGGATCTGTTCGCCGGCTTCGTGATCCGGTGCCTCAGCCTCCTTGCTCGCGACGGCCTCGCCGGTTTCATGACTCCGTTCGTATGGATGTTCATCAAGAGCTACGAAGCCTTGCGAAGGCGCATCATCGAGCGAAAGCGCATCGTCTCTCTCATCCAACTCGAGTACTCGGGCTTCGAGGGTGCGACGGTGCCCATCTGCACCTACGTTCTGCAGAACGGCCACTCGGAAGTCGCAGGATCCTTCGTTCGACTGTCAGACTTCGTCGGCCCAGCAGTTCAAGGGCCGACGGCGCTCAAGATCATCGAAGACGACAAGGCCACTCGTCGCGGAGCTTCGACCAGCGGAATGGAAGAACACCTCTTCCGAGTGAGTTCCTCAAGCTTCACGACGATTCCTGGATCCCCGATCGTCTACTGGCTGAGTGAAAAAATGCGGGCCACGTTCAACGAAGGACGCAATCTTGGAGAGATAGCTGAGCTACTCGTAGGACTCCGCACCGGCGACAACGCTCGCTTCTTGAGGTTCTGGTGGGAAGTCGACCAGCAACGAACGATGCTTCAGTGCTCGTCATTGACCGAAGCGAAGATCAGCGGACGTCGCTGGTTCCCCTACAACAAGGGGGGCTCTTTCCGACGTTGGTATGGTAACCATGAGTATGTTGTCAACTGGGAAAACGATGGGCGCGAGATTGAAGAAGGACTCGCAAAGCGCTATCCCTACTTAGTTCCTGCGGGACAGTCAGTCGTGCGCGGACAGGGGCGCGCCTGCTACTTTTCACCGTCAGTGTCATGGTCTGACATTTCCTCCGGAGAGGCTGCATTTCGGCGTTATCCAGCAGGATTCATCCATGACAGTACCGGACATTCTGGCTTCAGCGACTTGAGCACTCTTGACCAAGTGTCACTGCTAATGAATTCTTCTTTTTCGGCCATAGCTCTACAGGTCCTGGCGCCAACTATGCATTTTCATATAGGCTACGTAGGTCAAGTTCCGATTCCTCGAGGAATTGAAGAGATATCCACTGAGCGATTGGATAGACTTGTTATAAACTCAAAAAGCGACTGGGATAGTGCTGAGACTTCCTGGGGGTTCAGATGGAGCCCCTTGGTGGCCATTAGTCGAGACGGTCTGCCTTCGTAACGCCGACCAGCGGATTCCGAGCGAAGCCCCAGGATATCTCAAAAGCATCCCAGTCCCTCCTTGACTCATCAGTCAATATGGACACGCGATCCTTAGTTCCATCTGAGACATTATCGATGACCGGCAATCCTGCCACCTGCCCTACCTCGAAGTTCAGAGTGGGAGCAAGGGCTGACAGTTGCTCAAACGCAAGTTGAGAGTTGGTGAAAGCGAGAAGCCCAATTCGTTCATGGAGGCTCTCGGCAAACATGGATGTCCCAGCTACATCGAAGACGAAGCCAGGTGGATAGGCGCGAAAAGCCGGAGCGCCACTACTGACCTTCGACCATGACACTGACGGTGAAAAGTAGGTGTCCGGATTTCGGACCACAGAGCGCGGTCGGAAGTTGAAAATCTCTGCTCCGTCGTTTTCCCAGTTGACGACGAACTCCTGGTTGCCGTACCACTTCCGAAAGTCTCCACCTTTGTTGTAGGGGAACCAGCGAGCGCCACTTTGGACAGCGTCTTCACGCGATGTGCAAGCGAAGGCGATACGTGGGATCGATACTTCCCACCATTCCCTCAAGAACCTGTTGTTGTCACCAGTCTGAAGGCCGACGGCGAGAGATGCACTTTCGCCGAGTGTCGGGTTGATAGAGAAGGCAGACCTCATCTTTTCACTCAGCCAGTAGACGATCGGGGATCCGGGGATGACCGCCATGTCCTTCTGTGCGACAGAGAAGAACCCATCGTCACCCGCGCGCCCGTTGCGTTCGTTGTGCGCTGGGAAGACACGAGGCTTGTCCCCTTCGATATCGGAGAGCTCCATCCACGTGTACTTCCCTGGATGCGTCGGGTCTCCGCCAACTTCCCATACGGTTGCGGAAGTCCCGAAGGCAATGCGCATCACCATGTTATCCATGTGGAGCATCGCAACAATCGATGCGCAGCGTCGCAGCTTGTTCCGCAGCTTCTCAAATGAGGAGAGGAACATCCACGACTGCATGGTGACCTGAGCCATGAAGCCGTGCGGGCGAAGGAGAGTCAGACATCGCTCGATGAATGCGGCGAACAGATCCGACTTCCCCTCCGGGAAGGTCTCTTTCATGAACCGTGACTCGTTTGTGGAGCCTGGCGCTCAGTCCATCGGAGGCTTCAGTGGCATGGATGCACCAGTCATCGCGCAGATGGCTACCCCACTGGCTACCCTTTCCAACTCGTCAATCCAGAAGATGATGAGCATGGGACAACGACGACCTCGGCGAAAAGGAACCGGATCCATCTATCGCAACTCGCGCGGCCAATGGGTGGCAGCGATCGACGTGGGATGGTCGGAGAGCGGAAAACGCCGCCGCCTCACCTTCAAGGCCCGGACGCGTGCCGCAGTGCGAGCGCGTCTCTCTCAGGCGCAGCAGCGCATCGCCGTCGAAGGGCCGAGCGCCTCCTTCTCCTCGCTCAGCGTCAAACGGTGGGCCGATGAATGGCTGGATCAGCGGCAGAGGATCGTCCGACCCGGCACTTTTGTTTCGGACCAGTCCTCGATCCGCAGATGGATCATCCCCATCATCGGGCACATCAGACTCGACGCCCTCACCCCGGCGGACATCCGAGCCGTCTCACGGGCCCAAGAAGAATCCGGCCTCGCCCTGCCGACCATGCAGAGAACCCATGTGGTCCTCAAGAAGCTGCTCGCTGACGCCGTGGCCGAGGGATACCAGGTGAGTCATCGGACCCGCGACGCAAGCAGTCCCGGCGTTGGGACATCCCCCCGCCAAGCCCTGAGCGTCGAAGAAGCCATGCGGATTCTCGACATCGCCAAAACCCGCCCCGACAGCTCACGATGGATCGCCGCCCTCGTCGAAGGACTCAGGCCCGCCGAAGCACTCGGACTCACGTGGGACCAGATCGACCTCGATACGGAAACAATGATCCTCGCCTGGCAGCTCAAAGCCCTGCCGTATAGGAGGCACAGAGAGCCGGCGAGTGGCTTCCGTGTTCCCAGAGGCTTCGAATACCGGCACCTCGAAGGCGCCTACCACCTCGTGCGCCCCAAGACCCGTGCCGGCACCCGCGTCGTACCCCTCGCCCCCGCCCTCGTCGATGCACTGAAGAGCTGGAGGGGACGAACTCCCTCGTCGCACGACCTCGTGTGGCCGAGGGAGAACGGATCACCACGATCTGCTGAATTCGACCGTGGCCAGTGGTACGAGATCGTTGACGAGGCAGGGGTCAAGGTGACGCTGCCCGATGGAACGAGAAGACGCCCCCTGCTCTACGAAGCGCGTCACACAGCGGCCACACTCCTCCTCGCCAGCGGCGTCGACGAGACCACGATCAAAGCGATCCTCGGTCACTCAACGATTCTCAGCACCCAGACCTACCTCCACACCGACCGCACCCGGACCCGTGCAGCGCTTGCCGCGTCGGCTGAAATGCTCGGGCTCGGAAGGTAATCTTGAACCCGCACACCGGCTACCCGAATGGCTACCCCGAGAGCTTTTTCTCTGATGAACACGGGAACAGCCGTCCGATGAACACTCGCGAGGTATCAGTGAAGACTCTCGAAGACATCGTCGCCCAGCACCGCGAGGAATGGAAGCAGCGTTCCCTCGAACAGCAGCGGCTCGAAATCGAGAACAATGAAGCGGTTGCGAAACTCTACGGCCTCGAGGACGAAGTGCCCTCCTACGTGCCCCTCGAACGAGTCTCGCTCACCAACAACTCAGCATTCCGGTGGCCGAACAAAACGCCCGAAGAACGCGACGTCCTCTTCGACCAATCCGCGGTCATCGACCTCATCTCCTACGCCGTCGGATGCATGTTCGGCCGCTACAGCCTCGACGCACCTGGCCTGATCCTCGCTGACCAGGGATCCACTCTCGAGGACTACCTGGAGAAGATCCCCTCGCCGACCTTCATGCCCGACGCCGACAACGTCATTCCCATGCTCGACGCCGACTGGTTCGAAGACGACATCGTCGAACGATTCCGACTCTTCCTCCGCACCGTCTTCGGCGAGGAGCACTTCGAAGCGAACCTCCGCTACATCGTCGATCTCCTGGGGCTGAAGAACCTGCGCGAGTACTTCGTCAAGCCCGGAAAGAGGGGCGCCTCCTCGAAGTTCTACGACGACCACGTGCAGCGCTACAAGAAGCGCCCGATCTACTGGCTCTTCTCCAGCCCCAAGGGCTCGTTCAACGCGCTCATCTATATGCACCGCTACACGCCCTCGACGGTGTCCCGAGTCCTCACCTACCTCCGCGAGTACGTGACGAAGCTTGAGTCCGCACTCACCCGTGCCGAGCGCGACAATGACGCGAAGGAAGCGGATCGCCTGCGCGCCGTCCTCATCGAACTCAACGAGTACGAGCACGACGTCCTCTTCCCCAAAGCGACGGAGAACATCGAAATCGACCTCGACGACGGCGTGCGCCTCAACTACCCGAAGTTCGGGGATGCACTCAAGCGGATCAAAGGACTCGAAAAGGCGGAAGACTGACCGAGAACGAGGGGTGAGTGGATGAACGGCGAGGTGATCCTCTACAACGCCGACGATGGGGCGCAGATGCAACTGCGCGCCTCGGGAGGGACGGTATGGCTGACTCAAGCCGAAATGGCGGAGCTGTATGGAACCTCGATCCCCAACGTTGCTCAGATCATCGGACGTGTTCTTAAGGACGGGGAAGTCACCGAGGCAACTATTCACTCAGAGTTAATAGTTCGTCGAGAAGGCGAACGAGACGTCCGTCGGCAGCTCAAGGTCTACAACCTCGACATGATCCTTGCTGTCGGCTACCGCGTGACGACTCCTCGTGCAGTCCAGTTCCGGCAGTGGGCGACGAGCGTCCTCAAGGACTACCTCGTCAAGGGCTTCGCCATGGACGACGCGAAGCTCAAGGGCTCGGACGGCTGGGACTACTTCGACGAGTGGTTGGAGCGCATTCGCGCCATCCGCGCCTCGGAGAAGCGCTTCTACCAGAAAGTCCGCGACCTCTACACGACGGCAATCGACTACGACCCGTCGAGCGACGCGGCGAAGGCCTTCTTCGCGAAGGTCCAGAACAAGATGCTCTGGGCTGTGACAGGGCACACCGCCGCGGAGATCATCTCCCTGCGCTCCGACCCCACGGCCTCGAACATGGGCCTCACCTCGTGGAGCGGAACCGTCGTGCGCAAATGCGACGTTACGACCGCCAAGAATTACCTCCAGACGACCGAGATCTCAGAACTCGACCGCATCGTCACCATGTACCTGGACTACGCAGAGGACCAGGCGAAGCGCCGACAGACGATGACGATGCGCGAGTGGGAGGAACGCTTCGATGCCTTCCTCAGCTTCAACGAGCGCGAACTCCTCACTCACTCCGGCAAAGTGCGCGCGAAGGTCGCCAAGGCGCTCGCCGAAGAACGCTACGACGCATTCGACGCCGAACGACGACATCAGCAGGCGATCGCCGCCGACGAAGACGACGCCCGAATCCTCCGGGAACTCGAGCAGAAGACGGAGAACCGCGAATGAGCGACCAAATCACCCGCCACCTGCGTCAACGCTTCGAAACGCAGCGGATCCTCTTCTGGCACGACGCCTCTGGCGAGTACGCCGACAGTGCGGAACAGCTCGTTCCTGAGGACGTCACGCTTCTGCGTGTCCAGGGCGACGAGTTCGGCATCAAGCACCGCCTGCTCACCGACCAGGAGAGCAAGTACCTCGTCTACCGCACAGGAGAGATCCCCGCTGGGATCGGTGACTGGCTGCTCGATCAAGAACTCGCCCACGGCGTCTTCACCGCCGACAAGACCGCGATCATCCAGCAGGAACTCGGGATCGAAAACCCGCACCTCCTCCCCATCATCGAAGCCCACCCGAAGTTCTTCGCGGCCGCCGCACGCAAGCAGGCGCTCGAAAAGCTCCACATCGACGGCGACGACCCCGCACTCCTCCGAGCCAAGATGTGCCAGGTGCTCCTCAAGTCCGCTAGTCATCGGCTCTCCGACATCATGCGGGAAATCCTCCTCGAGGCCGCAGACTCCAAACACGCGAAGATCGACGACCTCACAGCCTACGGCCTCGACGAATTCTTCTGGGCGGGGCTGCGCGACATCTACGGATACCGGAGTGACGCGCCGACCGTCGACGACTTCATCCTGTGGATCTTCGCCCGAGCAATGGACGACTTCGCCTCGGACACTCCCGACGCCTACCGGAACATCCGCAACGACTACCGGAACCTCATCTACGACGTGCGCACGCGCGAGGCCATGAAGACCCTCGCGACTCGAGCTGCCCGGGACCTCGGCGTCGCCTCCACGATCGAAAACCGGAGTCTCGACGACCTTCAAGATCAGACGACCTTCGAGGAGATCGAGCAGAAGATCGTCGCCGAGCTCGCGGTCGCGGTTGCCGAACGGACGACGGGTCCACGCGACGTCGAGGCCATCGTCCGTCGTCGACGCGACGGTCTCTGGTACGCCACGTACGAGCCGCTCTACACCGCTCTTCAGAGCGCCGCCGAACTGCTCGCCGCCATCGCCGCACTCCCCGACACCATCGACTCAGTCGCTGAAGGACTGACGACGTACCAGTCCGAGTGGTTCCGAATCGATCAGCACTACCGCCATTTCATCGTCGCCGGAAGATCCGCCGAGTACCAGAAGCCCCTCATCGCCCTCAAAGCCGAGATCGACAAGCAGTACGCGAACCGGTACCTCTACACCCTCGGAAGCGCCTGGCAGGCCGTCCTCGACACTCTTCACGACTGGAAGACGCCCGCCTTGTCCCCCCAACGGCGCTTCTTCGACGAGCGCGTTGCGCCGATCCTCAGAGGCGGCCGCTCGAAAGCCGTCGTCATCATCTCCGATGCCCTTCGCTACGAGATCGCCGAAGAGCTCGCCTCGAAGATCCGCTCCGAAGATCGCTACGACGCCGAACTCGGCGCCGTCCTCGGCTCCCTCCCCAGCTACACGCAGCTCGGGATGGCGGCTCTCCTTCCGCATTCGAGCCTCGAGATCGACCCGAGCAGCACGCCCGTCTTCGCAGACGGGCGTCGTACCGACGGGACGGCGAACCGGGCGAAGATCCTGCAGACCGTTAACGGAACCGCGATCGGCGCTCAGGACGTGCTCACCATGCCGATCGAGGACCTGCGCGAGCTCTACAAGGCCAACCAGGTCGTCTACGTCTATCACAACGTCGTCGACGCGACCGGCGACGACGCGACGACCGAACAGGGAGTCTTCGAAGCCGCCAACAAGGCAATGGACGAGATCATCCAGCTCCTCAAACGATGGACCAGCGCCAACGCGACGAACATCCTCGTCACCGCCGACCACGGATTCCTCTATCAGGACAATCCACTCGAGCAGTCCTCCTTCCTCTCCGAAAAGCCCCAGGGAGACCAGGTGACCTACTCGACCCGCCGCTTCGCCCTCGGCAAGAATCTGCACCCATCCTCGTCCTTCATGACCTTCAGCGCCGCTCAGGCTGGACTCGCAGGAGAGCTCGACATTCAGATCCCCAAGTCCATCCACCGGATCCCGCAGCCCGGGAAGGGCACGCGCTACGTCCACGGCGGCGCGACCCTCCAAGAGATCGTCGTACCTGTCATCGCGGTGAACAAGAAACGCAGGAGCGACGTCCGCTCCGTCGCCGTTGACCTCATGCCGGAAACCGACAAGATCACAACGGGGCAGCTCGCTGTGAAACTCGTCCAGCGTGAGGCGGTCACCGACAAGATCCAACCGCTGCGCGTGCGCCTCGGCCTCTATATCGGCGATGCCCTCATCTCCGACCAACCGGTCCTCACCTTCGACTCGACCTCCGAAAACCAGCACGACCGGTACCAGAGCGCCATCCTCTACCTCACCCAGGACGCCGACGAGTACAACCGCCGCGGCGTCGAACTCCGGCTCGAGGAACCGATCCCCAACACCACGCAATGGCGGACCTTCTCGACCGCGAACTACACGCTGCGGCGATCGTTCACGACCGACTTCGACTTCTAGGAGACGCGATGAGCACCCTCGACGACGCACTCGACGCGATGAACACACCCGACCCTGCACCGCTAACGACCGAAACGCCCGTCAAATCCGCCCTCGATGAGAAGATCAACGAATACTTCGCCGGCGCTGTCGTCCGCAAGGACCTCGTCAAAGCTGTCCGCGGCAACGCGGTCGTCCCCTCCTACGTCCTCGAATACCTCCTCGGCCAGTACGCCACCTCCGACGACGAATCGACGATCGTCGCCGGAATCGATGCCGTCCGCAAGATCCTCGCGGCCCACTACGTCAACCGGAACGAGCACATGCTCGCGAAATCCGAGATCCGCCGAAAGGGCCGCCACCGCGTCATCGACAAGGTCACCGTCACCCTCAACGAGAAGAACGACGTCCACGAGGCCGCTTTCGAGAATCTTCAAATCAAGGGAGTGATCGTCGACGATGCAACAGTGACGAGGAACCCGAAGCTCCTCGTCGGCGGTGTGTGGTGCATCTGCGACATCGAGTACTTCCACTCCGATGACGCGAAAGCCGTGCCGTGGATCCTCGCCTCGCTCAAGCCGATCCAGGTTGCGGCCGTCGACATCGAGCAGTACCTCCAAGCACGCAGCGCCTTCTCCACCGAGGAGTGGATCGACCTCCTCATGCAGTCGATCGGCCTCAACCCCGAGCAATTCAGTGACCGGGGAAAGCTCATCGCCCTCACACGACTCATCCCTTTCGTCGAGCGGAACTACAACCTCGTCGAACTCGGGCCAAAAGGCACCGGAAAGTCGCACACCTTCAGCGAATTCTCGCCGAACGGAATTCTCATCTCCGGCGGCGAGGTAACCGTCGCGAAGCTCTTCGTCAACAATGCGAGCGGACGCATCGGGCTCGTCGGCTACTGGGACTGCGTGGCATTCGACGAGTTCGCTGCAAACAAGCGAACGGACCAGAACCTCGTCAACGTCATGAAGAACTACCTCGCGAACAAGTCCTTCTCGCGGGGCACGAGCATCTACGGCGCCGAGGCTTCGATGGCCTTCATCGGCAACACGACGCACACGGTCCCGTACATGCTGAAGAACTCCGACCTATTCGACGAGCTCCCCGACTCCTACCGCGACCCGGCCTGGCTCGACCGCATCCACCACTACATCCCGGGCTGGGAGGTCGCGCCCATCCGCACCGAGATGTTCTCGCTTGGATACGGCTTCGTCGTCGATTACCTCGCCGAGATCCTCCGGGCGAAGCGCAGCGAGGACTACTCCGACAAGTACAAGGCCTACTTCGCCCTCGACCCGTCCCTCTCGACCCGGGACCAGGACGCGATACGCAAGACTTTCTCCGGACTGATGAAGCTCATTCATCCGACCGGTCAGGCCTCTGAGGAGGACACTCGCGTTCTCCTCGAATACGCCATCGAAGGGCGCAAGCGCGTCAAGGACTCGATCCTTCGAATCGACGCGACGATGCGCGACACCCCCGTCCGGTTCCGATACTCCGATTCGACAGGGGCGTGGCACGACGTCGCCGCGCTCGAGGAGACCCAGTACCCCCACCTCTATCGGCGGGACTGGTCTGTCGCCAAGGAGGACGTCGACGGTGCGGGTCACGAAGAAGCTCCTCTCCCGGTCGGAGGCTCGTCCTCGGAGATTCCAACGGGGCCGGCGGAGACCGGAGTCGTGAAGGACACGCAGGCGAACGCGACGACCGGGTCGACGGCCGCCGAGGACGCGGCCCCCGCCGAGGGGCATCGCGATTTCGTCGCCGGTCAGAGGGGAGTCACCTACGAGGATGTGCTCCTGCCGTACCTGCGCGGGGCGGCGCGCATCAGGATCACCGACCCGTACATCCGGCTCAGGCACCAGGGGCGCAATCTCGCCGACCTTCTCAGCCTGCTCGCCGAGGCGAAGGACGACGCCGATGAAATCGACGTCGAACTCGTGACCGTGCAAGAGCCGAAGGACGAGTACAAGGTTGCGCAGATCCAGATGCTGCGCGACATCCAGCAGGCTGCGAGCGCCGTCGGCGTCCGCCTCAACGTTCGTTTCACTAATGCGATCCACGACCGGCGCATCGAAACCGACCACGGGTGGCGGATCGATCTGGGCAAGGGGCTCGATATCTGGCAGAAGCCGAGCGACAACCCTTACGACTTCGCGCACAGGCACCAAAGGTTCCGGCTCGTCGGCGCGTCCTTCAGCGTCCACTACCTGCGGATCACGGAGGGCTGAGATCCCTTCGACAACGCAAGGTGATGCTTTCGGCGGGGAAAGGTGATGCTTTCGGCGGCCTTGGGGCGACAATGACCCCATGCACGCACTCCTCGCAGGGCTCACGACCCTCGACGTCATCCACGCGCTCGACCACGAGCCCGACACGGCCGCGAAAACAACCTCCATCGACCACGCGATGGCGGCTGGCGGCCCCGCGACGAACGCCGCAGTCGCCATCGCGGCCCTCGAGGCCCTGCGCCCCGATCGGAGCGCCGACGCGCCGTCGGTGGTCACCCTGCTCACCGCTCTGGGCGAGGGAGCGATCGCGAGGACCCTCGCCGAGGACCTCGCGAACTGCCGGGTCGGCGTGCGCGACGCCGGCGATCCGGCGTCGAAGGTGCGCGAGCCCGCGATCTCCTCGATCATCGAGCACCCGGGCGGTCGCATGGTCGCCTCCACGAACGCGCGCATCTCGGTCGACGCCTCCCTCGGTGCGCGGCTCCTGGAGGACGCGCTCGGATCCGCGGGTTCGCCGGACGTCGTCCTCGTCGACGGGCACAACCCCGATCTGGCCTCCCTCGTCCTCCAAGTCGGCGTCGCCCCCGAACCCGGCCCCGACGACGATCCCTTCGCCCGCTTCGAGGCGCGCCCCTCCCATCAGCGGATCCTCGACGGAGGCTCCTGGAAGGGCTGGTTCCTGCCCCTCCTTCCCTTCATCGACATCGCCGTCGTGTCCGCCGATTTCCGCCCGCCCCTGCTCTCCAGCGCTGAGGGCGAGGGGGTCGCCGACTTCCTGAGGGGATTCGGGATCACGCGGACGATCCGGACCCGCGGGCCGCAGGCCGTCGAATGGTGGTGGGACGGCCGCTCCGGAACCACCGGAGTCGACGCGGTCGAAGCGGTGTCGACCCTCGGCGCGGGCGACATCTTCCACGGGGCCTTCGCCTGGGCCCTCGCCGTGCTTCACCAGGCCGGTCGGCCGCTGCCCGAAACGCCGGAGGGGTTGATCCGTTTCGCCTCGCGCATCGCGGGCGCCTCGACGACGCGCTTCGGAACCCGTTCGTGGCGCGAGGACCCGAGGGTCGGGGCCGAAGTCGAGGCGTTCCTCGACGGGCTCCTCAAAGGTTGAGCGGGAAGCGCCTCATCGGCTGGGCGTCACCGCGAACGCACGACCGGCACCCAGCGCTTCGCCCATTCGACGGAAGGGGCGTCGAGTGCCTCGACGTTCTCCCCGAGACCGAAGCGGGCATCGGCGACCTCGACCCGTGATCCGTCCGGGAGCAGGTGGAAGACATCCTGCGTCGCCTCGAGGAGGCCGAGGTCGGCATCGGTGGAGTCGTGAATGACGAGCGTCGGCTGATCCAAGCCGTTCAGCAGGACGACCGGGTCGCACAGGGACAGGTCGGCCAGGGTCTGCTTGGAGATCGTGAAACTGCGGCGTCTCGACGGGGAGTCATCGGGGATCGAGGTCGCTCCGATCTCCTCGAGGTCCCCGAGCTGCTCGTCGGAGAAGATCTGCGTCCAGTCGATCGACATCGGGGCGATCGAGGGCGAGGACAGCACGTAGGCCAGTACGGCCGTCGGACGCGCGGCGAGGGCCACCGTCGCCCCGAAGGAATGGCCGTGCACCAGCTGGCGCGCGAAGCCCTGATCGGCGAGCCAGCCGGAGGCTGCCCGGAGGTCTTCGACTTCGGCGTCCAAGGTGATGATGTCGTCCCCCGATTCGCCGTGGCCCGAGTAGTCGAACTCGAGGGTCGCGTAGCCGGCCGCGCGGTAGCGGCGTGCGAGACGGTCGAAGTGCTCCGCCGAATGCCGGTCGGCGAGGAAGGAGTGCGAGAAGAGCACCGCCGCGTCCCCGGAATCGACGGGGTTGACGAAGGTCCCCGCCAGCTCGACGCCGCGGGGTGTGGGAATCTTCGTCTCGGCCACGCCTCCACCGTAGCGGCCCGTGGAAACGAGGGCGAGCCCTTTTTCGACAAGCGCTCATCTGTAACGTGAGCCGTCGCACCGGGCGGAGCTCTCGAGCGGGCTTCAGGGCGGGAGGCGAGGGCGGTTAGGCTTGACCCGACCCTGGCGCGCCTCGCCCCGGGGTGAGCACCTGAGTGAAGGAGACCCGATGGGGACGAAGTTCGGACTGATCCTCGGCCTCGGAGCCGGTTACGTGCTCGGCACGCGCGCCGGGCGCGAACAGTACGAGAAGATCCGTCGGGCTGCGGCCAGGGCCCGCCGCTTCCCCCCGGTGGCCAAGCCCCTCGATCGTGCCGGCGAGAAGGTCTCCGACATCGTGCGCGCTCAGGGCGAACGCGTCACCGACAAGGTCGCCGACGCCGTGAAGGAGCGCCTCTTCGGCGCCCCGCCCTCAACCCCGCCTTCCCGAGTCGTTGACGTCGACGCCGAGGGAGGACGGGCCCCTGCTCCTTCGACTCGCGCTCGATGAGCGCCCTCATGACACCCTCTCCCGCCCTCGGCCCTGAATCGGCCGACGGCGCCCAGGCGCCGACGAAGGCCCAGATCCGTCGCTGGCGCCGCCACCTCGCTGAAGAGCGGATGGAGGCGCGCACCTACCGCTCCCTCGCGGAGCGGCGCACCGGCTGGGAGCGCGAGGTCCTTCTCCAGCTCGCCGAGGCCGAGCGCCGCCACGAGGAGTACTGGCTCGCCCTGCTCGGCGAGCGCGCCCTGCCCGCTCCGAAGCCGCGCCTGCGCGTGCGGATCTCCGCCTGGCTCGCTCAGATGTTCGGGACGATCTTCATCCTCGCGATGGCCCAGCGGGCCGAGCAGCGCACGACCTACGACATCGACGAGGACGCCCCCGCTCAGATGGCGGCCGACGAGCACATTCACGGAGAGGTCATCCGCGGGCTCACCGCGCGCTCCCGTGAGGCCCTCGCGGGCACCTTCCGCGCCGCCGTCTTCGGGGCGAATGACGGTCTCGTCTCCAACCTCGCCCTGGTCCTGGGCGTCGCGGCGACGGGGATGGCCCCCGGCCTCGTCCTCGCGACCGGCGTCGCCGGTCTGCTCGCGGGCGCCCTGTCCATGGCGGCGGGTGAATGGGTGAGCGTGCGCAGTCAGCGCGAGCTCCTCGACGCGTCGATCCCGGATCCGGACGCCCATCAGGCGGTGCCCGCCCTGGATGTCAACGCCAACGAGCTCGCCCTCGTCTTCAGGGCTCGCGGTGAGAGCCCCGAAGCCGCGGACGCGCACGCCGCGACGATCTTCGCCCAGCTCGCCCGTCCCGCCATCACCGAATCCGGGGCGATCGCCGTGCGCGCGGCCCTCGGCGGGGGCGAGGCGGTCAACGGCGCCACCGAACAGGTGGGCACGCCCTGGAGGGCGGCCGCCTCCTCCTTCTGCTTCTTCGCGATCGGCGCCTTCTTCCCGCTCGTCCCCTACATTTTCGGCATGTCGGGTCCGGGGGCGATCGCGCTCGCGGCCCTCATCGTCGGGCTCGCGCTGCTGGGGACGGGCGGAGTCGTCGGCATCCTCTCCGGGCAGTCCCCGGCCCCGCGCGCCCTGCGCCAGCTCCTCATCGGTTACGGCGCCGCCGGTGTCACCTACGTCCTCGGTCTCCTCTTCGGGACGACGGCCGCCTGAATCGCGGTCCGGGGTGCGCGAATCCCCGTGATGACGCGACAATGATGAGCGTGCTCGATGCCCTCAACCACGCGCTGCCGGACTTCTTCCGAGTGATCGACCTCATCGG
>NZ_JBNOYB010000112.1:0-5211 GCF_050312375.1 Schaalia sp. | reverse complement strand
CGGGGCAGCGGCGCTGCTCGCGCTTGTAGGGCCGGACGCTCACGACGATGCGCTCGGCCTCGATGCGCGCGCCCAGGACGACCGTGCGGGCCAGACCGAGGGCGAGAAGTAGTAGACTCTTCATGCGTCACACCTCTTCGGGTGTCTGAATTTGGCTTAGCAATCATAGGCGGATGACGCGGAAACGGCCCCTCCCGGGGCCGTTTCAGTTCCAGATCGTTGTTTTCGCCCGCTGAGCTGGGCCTATGCCGGAATCTCTCCCACAGAAACCACCGAAGAGCCCATCATCAAGGCGCAGCCGAGCAAGCGTCCGGCCTACGTCCTCGTGTTCAAGCTGTCACGCTTCGGGCGCAACGCCGCCGACACTTGGAACTCTCTTCAGACGCTCCAAGACTACGGCGTGGAGCTGTGTTGTGTGAAGGACGGCATCGACTCTGGTACGTCCATGGGTAAGGCGATGCTGTCCATCGCCGCCGTGTTCGCCGAGATGGAGCGTGACAACATCCGCACCCAGACCATGAGCGGACGCGAGGAGAAGGCACGCAAAGGCTACTGGAACGGAGGGCAAGCGCCCTTCGGGTATCGCCTTGTCGATAAGGGCAACAAGTTCAAAGAGCTTGAGGTCGATGAGGACGAGGCGAAGGTCGTGCGTCGCATCTTCGAGATGTACGCGTACGAGAACAAAGGGTCGATGGCGATAGCCACATGGCTGAACAACCATGGAATCAAGAAGAAGCCACGCGGTAACGCACGCATGGACACGTTCTCCAGCGGAACGGTACAGCGCATGATTACCAACCCGGTGTACATCGGAAAGATTGCCTATGGCCGCAGGCGTACCGAGACGATAGAGGGCACGCGCGGAGAGACGCACGTGGTCAAGAGCGACGGCTACGAGATGCACGACGGCCAGCACGATGCGATAATCGACGACGCCACGTGGGCGGCGGCTCAGGCCCTTGTCGGTACGCGCAAGCCGAACATGAAGACGCACGACGACGGCCACGTGAACATGCTCAACGGGCTTCTCGTCTGCCCGGTCTGCGGTCGCAAGATGTCGTCCAAGCCCAACCGTGGGAAGCTCAAGAAGGACGGCACGCGGGGAAAGACGACGTGGGCCTATTATTGCCCGCATACTTCAAAAGCGCGTGGTGCCAGCTGCACGTTCAAAAGCCAGTACCCGCAAGAGTGCGTGGATGCCGAGGTCGTACAGCTCGTGAGCCTTGCATCCCGTTCAGATGCGTTCGTGGATGCCCTGCGCCGGCGCATCGACGACGCGACGGACATCGAGCAGCTGAAGGACGATGTTGAGCGCATAGAGGGCGAGAAGGCCGCTAACGACAAGCGTATGCGCATGCTCATGACGTAGATTGACTCGCTCGACCCCGCCGACAGGAGTTACGAGCGCAAGTTCAACGACCTGCAAAGGCGTCTGGACGACCTATATGACCGCGATGCCGGATTAAGCGACGCACTGGAGGAAGCGCAAGCTAAGATGACCACTGCCGAGAAGCGCACGGACGGAGAGCGCAGGCTTCTGGAGGAGCTTGACCGCATCCCCGAGCTGTTGGAAGGTGCGGACGAGCAGACGCGCTTCGACCTCATCCATGAGGCCGTGAGCGAGGTGCATATCTTACCGGACAAGAACCCGCGAAAAGAGCGCGTGGTCGCTAACGTGACGTTCAAGTGCCCGGTGCGCTTCTTCTGGGAAGAGATTCCCGGTGTAGCCGAAGGGTATACGCCAATGACGCCTGATTCTTTGGGAGAGAATAACTTCCGAGATGACGAGGCACACGTTGAGACCGTCGCGGGCCTCGTCAGGGCGCGTTGAACTCCGTCGAGGGGGAGTCCTTGTCCACTGCGAATCACCCGTGGAGGATCCGGCGGGCGCGGACCGATGATGCGCGGGCCGTGGCGCGGATCTACGCGCCCTACGTCGAGCGCACGGCGATCACCTTCGATGAGACCGCGCCCGCCGAAGAGGACTTCGCGCGGAAGATCGCGTCCACGGAGCGGGTCCATCCCTTCCTCGTCGCCGAGGACGACTCGGGGGCGGTCGTCGGCTACGCCTACGCATCGGCCTTCAAGGAGCGCGCCGCCTACGCGCATTCGGTCGAGGTGAGCGTCTACTGCGACATGGCGTCCAGGGGGCGGGGGCTCGGTTCCGCCCTGTACGCGGCCCTGGAGGGGGTCTTGAGGATTCAGGGCGTCTACAACGCGAACGCCTGCATCACCGCCCCGGCCGGGCCCGATGATCGTGTCGATGACGCTTCGCTGCGCTTTCACAGCAGTCGGGGGTACCGCATGGTCGGCACGTTCCACTCGTGCGGCTACAAGTTCAACCGCTGGTACGACGTCGCGTGGATGGAGAAGATGCTCGGCGAGCATCCGGGGGTTCCCGCGCCCTTCCGCCCGATGTCCTCACTGGGGGCGGATGAGGTGGATGAGGCGATCGCGCATTCGCGCTAGCGGGCGGCGGGCGTCATTCGCGTCCATTCGCACTTGCCGAGGGCGTCCGAGGCAGTAATCTTGATGTCGAGATAAATCTGAGGCGAGGCCTCGCATCCCCACAGGAGGGCACATGACGAGCATCGACACCTTCGGCGCGCGCGCCGAACTCGCAGTGGGCGAGCGCACGTACACCTACTACCGACTCGACGCCCTCAGCGGCCTCGACGCCCTTCCCTACTCGCTCAAGGTCCTCGCCGAGAACCTCTTGCGCACCGAGGACGGGGCGAACATCACGCGCGCGCACATCGAGGCGCTGGCGAACTGGGATCCGGCCGCCGAACCGGACACCGAGATCCAGTTCACCCCCGCCCGCGTCATCATGCAGGACTTCACCGGGGTCCCCTGCATCGTCGACCTCGCGACCATGCGCGAGGCCGTCGCAGAGCTCGGCGGCGACCCCTCGCTCATCAACCCCTTGGCGCCGGCGGAGATGGTCATCGACCACTCCGTCCAGATCGATGTCGCGGGCAGCGCCGACGCCTTCGGGGCGAACATCGCGCGCGAGTACGAGCGCAACGGCGAGCGCTACCAGTTCCTCCGCTGGGGCCAGGGCGCCTTCGACAACTTCAAGGTCGTCCCGCCCTCGACCGGCATCGTCCACCAGGTGAACATCGAGCATCTGGCCCGGACCGTCTTCACGAGGACCGAGGCCGACGGATCGGTCACCGCCTACCCCGACACCTGCGTCGGCACGGACTCGCACACCACGATGGTGAACGGCCTCGGCGTCCTCGGCTGGGGAGTGGGCGGCATCGAGGCCGAGGCCGCGATGCTCGGACAGCCCGTGTCCATGCTCATCCCCCGGGTCGTCGGCTTCAAGCTCACCGGGGCGATCCCCGCGGGCGCGACCGCGACCGATGTGGTCCTCACCATCACGCAGATGCTCCGCGCCCACGGCGTCGTCGGCAAGTTCGTCGAATTCTACGGAGAGGGCGTCGGCGCGGTCCCCCTGGCCAACCGCGCGACGATCGGCAACATGTCGCCCGAGTTCGGCTCGACGGCGGCCATCTTCCCGATCGATGCCGTCACCCTCGACTACCTGCGCCTGACCGGGCGCTCCGAGGAGCGGATCGCCCTGGTCGAGGCCTATGCCAAGGCTCAGGGCCTCTGGCACGACCCCTCGCGCGAGGCCATCTACTCCGAGTACCTCGAACTCGACCTGTCGACCGTCGTCCCCTCGATCGCGGGCCCCAAGCGCCCGCAGGACCGGATCGAGCTCGCGAACTCCAAGTCCTCCTTCAAGGAGACGATCGGCGCCTACGCGCCCGGCGGCGAGCGCGAGGACGTGCCCGTGACCCTCGCGAGCGGCACGGCGACCCGCCTCAACCACGGCGATGTCGCGATCGCCTCGATCACCTCGTGCACGAACACCTCCAACCCCTCGGTGATGATGGCCGCGGGACTCCTCGCGCGCAACGCCGTCGCCCGCGGGCTCACCGCGAAGCCCTGGGTGAAGACCTCCATGGCCCCCGGATCGAAAGTCGTGACCGACTACTACGAGAAGGCCGGCCTGTGGGACGACCTCAACGCCCTGGGCTTCAACCTCGTCGGCTACGGCTGCGCGACCTGCATCGGCAACTCCGGTCCGCTTCCGGCCGAAATCTCCGCAGCGGTCAATGAGAACGACCTCGCCGTCGTCTCGGTCCTGTCGGGCAACCGCAACTTCGAGGGGCGCATCAACCCCGATGTCAAGATGAACTACCTCGCCTCGCCGCCGCTCGTCATCGCTTACGCGATCGCCGGCACCATGGACTTCGATTTCGAGAAGGAGCCCCTGGGGATCGACCCCGCGGACGGGTCCGAGGTCTACCTGCGCGACATCTGGCCGACGCCCGAAGACGTCCAGGCGACCATCGACGCCTCCATCGACCGTTCGATGTTCGAGAACGACTACGCGGACGTCTTCGCCGGGGATGAGCGCTGGCGCTCCCTGGCGACACCCGAGGGCGACACCTTCGCCTGGGACGCCGATTCGACCTACGTGCGCAAGCCCCCGTACTTCAAGGGGATGGGGCTCGAGGCGTCGCCGGTCGCGGACATCCGCGGCGCGAGGGTCCTGCTCAAGCTCGGCGATTCGGTGACGACCGATCACATCTCCCCGGCGGGCGCTTTCAAGCCGGAGACCCCAGCGGGGCGCTACCTGCTGGCGCACGGGGTCGAACGCAAGGATTTCAACTCCTACGGTTCTCGCCGCGGCAACCACGAGGTGATGATCCGCGGCACCTTCGCCAACATCCGCATCCGCAACGAGATGCTCCCCGGGGTCGAGGGCGGTTTCACGAAGAACTTCACCCGCGAGGGCGCTCCCGTCTCCACGGTCTACGACGCTTCCGTCGACTACCTCGCGGCGGGCGTCCCGCTCGTGGTGCTCGGCGGCAAGGAGTACGGCTCGGGGTCCTCGCGGGACTGGGCCGCCAAGGGCACCTCGCTCCTGGGCGTCAAGGCCGTCATCGCCGAGTCCTTCGAGCGCATCCACCGGTCGAACCTGATCGGCATGGGCGTCCTGCCGCTCCAGTTCCCCGAGGGCGAGACCCGTGATTCGCTCGGCCTGACGGGCGACGAGGTCTTCGACATCGAGGGCATCGCGCGGCTGAACGAGGGCGAAACCCCGAAGACGCTGAGGGTGACGGCGACGCGCGAGGACGGGACCGGCGTCGTCTTCGAGGCGCTCGTGCGGATCGACACCCCCGGAGAGGCCGA